>NZ_WEKT01000035.1:0-51539 GCF_009874545.1 Vibrio eleionomae
CGCAGCTACTCCCACTCTCTCTGCTAGTTTTAGGGCTTCTGCTTTAAATTCAGGGGAATGTTTAATTCTAGTTTTCTTAGTTGTCATTGTTCACCTCGTTAGTGATTGTACTCACTTAACTCAGTGTCCAAAACAGCTGGAGCGGATCATTTCCTAACAAAACACCTCGAACAGAATGTCGAGTTTTAGGTGGAAGTCTTATGGTTTTTAACTTTTCCAATTGTTCCTTATAATCTTTATACTTACCATTAATATAAAGTTGTCTACAATACCATAATTGATTAATTATATTTTTATCACCATCAGTAAACGATCGTCGCCAGTGATGCTCTGCGCTCTGCTTCTCATCCCTATCATATAAAGAATATATTCTTGCTAATCCAGCATGAGCACTTTTATCTAATGGATTTGCATCAAGAGTTCTATTTAATACTTCTTTTGCTTTTTCTACATTAGGGATATCACCTGATAAATATATTTGACTTAACCTATTCGATAAGAAACCATTAGCAGGATTAATTTTATGAGCATGTTCTAAAGCAGTAAGAGCTCGTTTATCATCAGATACCAGTCGGGCAAAACTAGCTTCTTCNGATAAAATTATCTCATCATCAGGAAAATTATTTAATGCCTTTTGTATAATATTTTCAGCATTTTTAATAGCATCTGTAATTATTTCTACATCTTCATTATGAATAACATCTTCTAATCTTTGTAGTGCAATCTTGCACTGAGTATCAAATGAATGTGAGGTTGTTTTATCTTGTTGAGATATATCTTTAGCTATGCGTTCTGCTTTGTTTAATAGCCTTTCTTTATCTAACCCAGTAGCCTTTTTAGCTCTCGCCAACTCTAATTCAGCCCATGAATGACGGATTGAAGGATTATACTTTGCAAACTTTTCCGCAAGATTTAAATAATCTTCTGATTTTTTAAAGTCTGGTGATTTTTTTCGCATATAAAAAATGCCGATCTGTTGATAATAATAGTCATCATCACCACATACATCGCCTATTTGGCTATATATTTTTTCAATTCTATCTTCAGAGTTAAAAACTTCCGATAAATGTCTATATTTTATTAACTCTCTAAATGCAGCTCTATCAGCACTATAACCAATATCTAAATTCTTTAATAAAGATAGATATATATCAAGCCGTTCATCTTCTGTTCCTAAAGCATAATCAAAAACCATATCTGCAATTATTGGATGTCGCGCAACATAAGCATTATCCATAGCAGCTTCATATCTAGTAACTTTTACAACAGATTCTAAAGGTGAGAAAAATCGTTCTGTAAATTCTTCAAAACTTACATCATGAACCCTGTTTATAATCCCTGCTCTTACCTGAACGTTAAATCTATTCATAATGCATATAGTTCTATAAATTAATTGGGCTTTTCTGGGGACAATATTGTCATATTCATTTCTTATAATTTGTTCAAATGGTTTCCCCATTGTCACTTCATGTAATGCAACTAAAATTTGACGCCCAGCCTTTTCAGAAAAAGCCTCTTTCCTTTTCTCTAACGAAAGACTTTTTAATTCTCCTAACGCATTATGACGATCCAACAGTTCAATAAGTCTTTCTATTTCTTTGAATGATAAATAGCCAACTTCTAGTTTATCGGATAAGATACTTTGTAACGGTACACATTCAATATTCCATTCATTAGTCCGTTCGGAAGCAATACAAGTAATTGCTAATGATGCATGATTGAATTTATAACTTAAAGCTAGAAGATCGTGAATATGATTAGAGGCTTTATCTATAAATAAAAATATTCTTTCTCCAACTTTTTCTGCTATTTCAATTAATACATCAACTGGTATTCTTTCATTCGAATCCCAATATAAACATACTTTGTCATAATCAATTGCAGAATCCCATGCGACTCTGCGAAGAATTACAGACTTACCTGAACCAGCAAATCCAGATAGATGAAATAATTCAAAAAACGTTGTATCTCTTTCTATTTCGTCTGCAAGGATAATGTCCGATATAATTTCATCAGAAATACGTCTTCTCACATCAAGCTCTTGTGCTATTGGGGCCCAACTCTGAGAATATCCCTTATAAAACATCTTTGGATTGACACTATCTATAGCCATAGAACCATTTACATATATCAATGAGTTTGATAATTCAGAGATAGCTTTAGGAGTTAAAGATGATTCATTTGATATAAATTTTCTTTCAATAGGATGCTGTTGTTCATTTGATGAAAGTACAACTCGTTCAATTTCTGAAATTTTATCATCCAATGCCGCCATAAAATCTTTAAACGTACCATTTATAAGGGTAACCCGCTTGCCTTCCCACATTCTCTCATGTCGTTCATTGAAATCTAACATTAGAGCGTAGTATCTTGGTCTACTTCGTGTAATCTCTTGTATTTCTAGCAATATTTGACGAATATCAGAATCTTCTAAGCTATGGCCGATAAAAAGAATAGTATGACTAGCACCTAAAGATTTAAGGCGCTCAAAAAGAGTAGTTCTTTTGTGTCTATGAGTAACATATTGATCTATAGTTAAAATAAGTTCAGGATCAACTTCATCTATATGAGATATACATCCATGTAGCTTTATATATGCTAAATCCTCTGGAGGTTTAACCAATGAATCCATACGATCTGTTGTTCGTATTATTGGGACTAGATGCTGGCATTCTTCAGTATATCGATCGTATGCTTTCTCAATAAGTAAGTCGTAATTTGTAGTAAAGATATTCGACCATTTATATTTAGGAAGTTGATTATGGAAGTCTGCTGGTTCAAAATCTCGAAATATTTCCCAAATAAATTGTTGAACGGTAACTAAGTCAGATTCTGAAATTGACAACTCAGCTACAGTTGCAAGAGAAAGCTCTTTATCCTTTCCACCAAGGAATCGATCACATAGTGCTTCTTTTAATTTTACAGCACTATACATACTTTTATCACCAGACTTAGTAGTTGTTCCCATAGAGGCCCCTGCCCCCAAGAACAATATTACTTTCCCTCGTTTTATTTCGTTAATTAAGTTATCAGGAATATCCATATTACATCAGCAGGCCCCACAATTACTTACGAATAGTCAACTTATCACATATCAACATACGAGATAAATGTCTTAACTCACTATTTCTATGATCATTAACTAAAAAGTACCTTCTTCAATGAATTAACATAACCACGCTTATACACTTCAGTTCCATATTCATCCTTAACCTGTCCCGTAGGCATGACAACCCAACGTTGACTATCCATAAATTTATCTGAAATTGCTGCTCTTAAGGCTTCAAGCTCCATCGGTGACAAATCCAAACAAATTTAATAAGGACATATATGGTCACTTCGTCTGAGTCAATAAAATTAAAGATCGTTTAGCTATGTCATACACGCTCCTTGCAGGCAGCATTAAGTCATACGTAATGAAAATCGGCCTTATAACATATATCCGGCGTCTGAATGATACTTTCGCGTATCGCGCCCTAATGAGTTTCAAAAAGTCTTACCCGCCTTTATCACACACGATGCCTTTTATGGCAGTAGTCCTTGCAGAGGTTCCGGGTAAGACATTGGTCGTTTAATTCATTACTGTGCTTTTTTGCCGTTAGACTGCAGAGTTCCTTTAAATGGGTTCGTTACTTTGAGTTCGTCACTAAAATTTGCTTGTTAGTAACATACTTTTTCCTGACTGAAGGCTTCATCATGAGCCAATATATGCCAAATGACTCTCGCTAGTTTATTCGCCACGGCAACGACACACTTTCCTCTAGGCATTCTTTGTTTTAATTGTCTAAGCCAGAGGTTAAAGGGGGTATCCGTTTTTTCACAATGAATGATGAGAATATGGCTTCCTTGTATTAGTAACCGGCGTAGTGCTGAGTTTCCTCGCTTGGTTATATTCCCAAGACGGTTAGTTTCGCCGCTCGCATATTGCTTAGGTGTTAATCCAATCCATGCTGAAAATTGTCGGCCATTTTTAAAGGCGCTGGCATCATTGACAAACGCATGAATAGCAGAAGAGATAATTGGGCCAACACCTGGTATCTGGGAAATACGCTGATGAGAGGGTTTGTTTTGAATTAGTGATTCAATTTTAGTTTCAATTTCTTTGATTTGATTAGAAATGGCTAAGATATTGTCGTTTATTTGATGAAAGAATTCTCGGGAGATATTGGATAGTTCATTGTTGGGATTTTCAAGAACATCAGGGAGTAATTTTCGAAGATGAACATACCCTTTAGGCATCACTTCACCATACTCAGCTAACAACCCCCGAAGCTGATTACTCAAAGCATTCTTCTGACGAATAAGGAGTTGTCTAATTTGGAAAAGAGACTGAATATCTTGTTGTTCAACGGATTTGATTTCAACGAATCGAATTTTAGGTCGAAGAGCCGCTTCAGCAATGGCTAGCGCATCATTCCTATCGTTTTTCCCTCCCACAACAAAAGGTTTTACCATGAATGCAGGAACACATTTAACAGTATGACCAAGAGCCTGAATGCGACGCCCCCAAGGGTTAGAAGAATAGCAGGCTTCCGTGACAACCAACGTGGGTTCAAATAGAGCCAGTTCTTGGAGAAGTTGGGTTCTTTTCACCTTTTTATTGAATAGCACTTGCCTTTTTTCATCTAACGCACAGATTTGAAAAACATTTTTTGCCAAATCGATACTAATTACGCTACATTTCATGGTGGTCACTCCGTATTCAATTGATTGTTTATATCACTTCAATCATGGCACATTGCGATGCCTATTGACGGAGTGACCATCCCATCACACACCCTAACATGTGTTCACTAAACCACTCTAGTTACCCGATATTTCTTTGATTTCAGGCGTAAGTTGTCGCTCGGTTTATATCGTATCTATCGTAAATTCATCATGATTGATAACTCTTATATTGCCCGAGACAGCATATGACAACGGCCAGATCTCAACTCATTTGTCCTGAAGTGACACCTTACTATCACTGTGTTTCGCGTTGTGTACGCCGCTCTTTCCTCTGTGGCAAAGATGGTGTCACCGGCAAGTCTTACGAACACCGCAGGGCTTGGGTTGAACAACGTATGCTGGCTCTCACTTCCGTCTATTGTATTCGGATTTGTTCTTACGCCATTATGAGTAATCATTACCACCTCGTAGCATTTATTGATAAAGAAGCCGCTCTCTCCCTTTCAGACCTAGAAGTCGTTGAACGATGGTGCAGTGAACATCAAATCCCTAACATTATTCAACGTTGGCTGGCAAACCAAATCTCGTCCAAAGCCGAATCATACACTTGCAGCCAACTGATTAAGACTTGGCGTCACCGCTTGTATTCCCTAAGTTGGTTTATGAGAGAGCTTAACTATGACATTGCCGTGCAAGCTAATAAAGAAGACCAATGCACTGGCCGTTTTTGGGAAGGGCGATTTAAATCTCAAGCCTTATTAGACGAAAAAGCGCTGCTTTCCGCCATGGCCTATGTCGATCTCAATCCTATAAGAGCAAAAATGGCTGACTCACCTGAACAATCCGATCACACTTCGATACAAGCTCGATTGGGTAGCTTAGAACGTGGCGAAACCCACACTCCATCGCTCGCTAACTTTATGGGACATGAACACCAAGATAAGCATCAGGGGATACCATTTCGTTTGATGGATTATATTGAGTTAGTCGATTGGGTAGGAAGGCAAATAAGAGACGATAAGCGCGGGCATATCAATAACCGCATACCCGTCATACTCGAACGGTTGTCCCTCCCCCAACAAGAATGTTTAACGCTATGTACTGAACTAGAGAAGAAGCCCAGAGCTTGGGTTGGTTCAACCATAGAACTCCAAAATGCCAAAGCTAAGCTCGGTAGAAAAAGAATGCTGGGTCTGACGATTTCTTAATAAATAGAACACCCAACCTATAGACTGCGACAGCATATTCTGTTTTTCACTACACCTATAATCACCTTTCTACTTAAAACAATAACTTAACTAATACCAATAATTTCAATCATCCCTGAATAGGCTGTGCGTTACTTTACCTGCAGACTCTTTGAGTTAGAACCTTTAACACAACAATATTTAACGGTGTGTGCCCCATTTAAATTCGTCGTGGGCAAAAACCCTCTTTACGTTCTACTTTTTGTAATGCCCGACCATACTCATCGTAGTGGTAGGTAAATTATATTCTTCTATTAATCATACCGTTAGTCAAAAAGGCAAGATACAAGATCTGCCCTGTTTTTTGACACTAACCATTTTATTTTTGCGACTAAACTACAAATTAAAAGTACGCTCCTAATTATTTTTATTAAAAATAATTAAAAAATGAGTTTATAATTTACCAATAGGAATAGTTTTACCTTTTACCCCACCAAAATCATCACNTCATTAACTTTAATCAAAGTAAAATTATAACAAATCTCTTCTAACTCTAATATATCAAAGTATAATTCATACATACCACTATCAATATTTATATTAACTTCATATCTTTCAAATGCAGATGCTATGTATAATTTTTCTTTACTAGAATATTTAAATGGAACTTTTATCGAACGCTGAATATCACTATTTAAATTATGACTATCTTCTAAATAAATTGAAACTTTAGCACCAAAAGCGTCATCAGGAAGAGGATCAAAAGAAACAAAACTTTCAAAAATCAGCGCTCCTAACTCTATATTTACTTTGCCCCAGTCACAATAATCCTCTCTGTAAGGTGTATTCTCTAACCTAATTTGATTGTGCGATATCATAAGATCAAATTCTTTAATTAACATTTACTTTATCCTAAATAAAATTCGCGTGCCATCTGGTAATTCAGATAATGCATTACCGATACTTGAACCTGCCCCTCTATTATCAGAAGGATCAATATATCTTACACTAGCTCCTTCCCCCCCCTCCTTAAACATAGCCATAGGCCATTCATCGCGGTCTTTACCTGTCATAGTTTTAATACCTTTTAAACTCGTTTTTCTATTTGCCTTAGCCAGAGTTCTGTCTATCGTAACTACATTAGGGTGTCCTTTATCAATTGCATCTTTAATGTGTTTAGCCGTTTCTGGATAAACAGAGCTATCTAACTCTAAAACATAATCACAATCGCTACTATTAGAACTTTGCATAACCCAACAACCAGCCAATCCATAAGGATCTCCCCACTCCATCGGGTTATGCACATACGCTTGAGGTCGCAATCCGCCCAGCATCCCTATTGGGTCTGAGCTGAGATACTGGCCGCTGTCGGCATCGTAATAACGATTTAAGTTATAGTAAAGCCCGGATTCTTTATCTTCAAGTTGACCTTGATAACGCAGGTCACAGTGTACTGGGTCGTTGGCGGCATCTTCAAATAGCCGCTTCACATTACTCTGTAATGTTTGAGTATGGCGATGCCATAAGCTTTGTTCGCCACGCCACACAATATCACCGTCTTCTGCGCACAGCTCCCGTGGGGTACCGGCGTGGTCGGTCACCACGTAATGCAGTTTTTCAATAGCGAGCGTATGGTTAGTATCAACTTGCGCGACCGGTCTAAACGAGCCCGGTTCGTATATATATTCTGTGCTTTGTAAGGCTTCACCATTAGCCGTTTTCAGCGTTTGCTGAATCACCTGCGCGCCATCGTAAAGATAGTGCACTTGGTGGCTCGCTTGTGCACCTTGTTCACACTCTTTGGCGACTCGTCGCCCAAAGGCATCGTAGCGGTAGCGCCAGCGTTCCCCGCTTGGCAGCTCGATGCGGGTTAAGCGGTCATGCTCATCCCACGTAAAGCGAGTCGCTTGTGGGCGAAAGCCCTCTTTACGTTCTACTTTTTGTATTGCCCGACCACACTCATCGTAATGGTAGGTAAAGCGCCCCACTTGCACCACTCGCCCTGCGTTATCGTAGTGGCGTGCTTCTTTGGTCAGTATCGCTTGGCTAATCGGCACCACATTATCGGTGTATTGTGTGGCACTGGCCGTTTCATTTAAGTTCAGTTCGCTGTCGTAACCAAACAAGGTCACAAATTGGCGTTGGCTGCCCTTGTGGGGTGTAAAAGTGCGTTGGGTGATTTGGCCATTACGGTTAAGCTCAAAGCGTTCACTACCCCAGTGGCTATCATCAATGCCCACTAAGCGGTCGAGGTTATCGTAGTGGTATTCCCGTAACGCTTGTGGCATCCCTGTGATAGTGTGCGTACCCAAGCGCTGCGCTTGTAATCGCCCTTTCTCATCCCAATCGTGATGTAGGTGAAAACCTTGGCCATTTAAGCGTTGCTGCTCTAACCCCATGGGGGTGTAGTTAAACTGTAACGCTTGGTGGTTACCCACTTGCAGCCCAGCTAGCTGACCTTGTTGCCATTGGTATTGGCGTGGAGTGTGAGTGCCGGTCAGTTGTTCGCGATAGCCCGCTTTATCATAATGGTGAGTCAACGGCACGCCACCTAGGCTCTCTTGCAACAGTTGACCACCTAAGCTGTATTGCATCACCACGTCAATATCGCCGTTTTCTGCACTGATTAAACGCCCGGCATCGTCATACTCATACCAAGTGCGACTGGTGCGTTCACCCTGTGGGTCGAAGGTGTGGTTTTCGGTTAACTGTCCATCTTGGTTATAGAGGTAGGTTAAGGCGTGTTGGTCGGGCTTGGTGTGTTGCACCAACCGCCCTGCCAAGTCGTATTGGTAACGCTCTTGACGTCCATCGTAATGGCGCTCGGTATGAATGCGACCACAGGCATCAAACTCATAACGCCACTGGCGACCTTGGCTGTTGGTGACCCCAGCAAACTCCGCCATCGGGTTGTAGTGATACTGGGTGACCGAACCCATTGGGTCCGTCGCCGAGAGCAGTTTATCAAACGCCCCATAAGTAAAGGTTGATGCATTACCCAGCGCATCCGTTACCTTAATAAGGTTGCCTTCAATGTCGTATTTAAAGCTGGCGTGGGTACCATCTTCATACCACACTTGGCTTGGCATGCGCTGCGCATCTTCATAGCGCCAGCGACGGGTTTGATTGGCGATAGTGCGCGCTTCTAAGCGGCCTAACGTGTCATAAGCAAAACTCACCGCTTCACCCATCTCTGGGCGTAACTGCACTAAGCGACCAAAGTCGTCATAATCATAACGAACCGCAAGCGCATCAGGGCCTTGGCTTAACGTGCGTAAACCGTGCTCATTGTATTCATAACACCATTGATGACCATCCGGGTCGGTTACTGATTTGAGAGTGCCCGCAACGTGATACTCTAACGCCCAACTGGCGCCCAATGGATTGACATAAGCTGTTAGCTGCCCAGCATCATTGTATAGATATTGGTGAGCAATGCCTGAAGGTAATGTGACCGAAGTGAGGTTACCTAACGCATCGTAAGTGTATTCCGTGCGCTCTCCAAGTGGATTGACGATGGCGGAAAGCAACTCGCCTTGCCACTCTTGCAAGGTTTCAGCGCCATCGGCAGCCACTACTTTTATGGCACGATTCCGCTCATCCAGATGGTATTGCACCACCCCGCCCAACGCATCATGGTGGTAAGTAATATGGCGCTCATCATCATAGCGCACTTTATCCCACCAAAAATCGCCAGAGCAACGTGTCGCAATCGCCCGCCCTTGCTCGTCAAAATCGTGCTCAACCCAGGTATGGGCTAAGTCATCCCAGCGAATAAGATAACCTTGTTTGTCGTATTGATAATCAAAGTTACAGCCGGGGCCTGCGCGCACTTGTAATAGACTGCCATACGCATCGTAATCGTACGTCGCCAATGTTTCTAAAGGCTCACCGCTTGCATCACACAAGATTACCGATTCAATTCGGCGTTGTTGGGTCGCGACTTTGACATAGCGTCCATCGGCCAACAACACACCTTTGAGTGTGCCACGGTCGTAAACGAATTCGGTTTCATGACCAAACCCGTCGGTAATTTTGCTCAGTTTAAGGGTATTGCCCAATGCATACCCAAACCGATATTGCAGGCCAGACACATTCGTTAGGGTGAAATCAAACCCATCACGCTGCAGAACCCAACCAGGCTTACGCATAGAAAGTGCCGGTTCATCTGCGCTAGGAAGCGGGAACAGTGCTCGGCTATGATCATAATCGACCCATTCTGCCTCTGAGCCATTGATCTCTAAGCTGATATCCCAATTGGTGCGCCACAAACGGCCCAATAAACCAGCTTCACGTTTACCTGTCGACTGGTAATAACGAGTCATCGAGAGAGGCATTAGACCATCGACGGTGAAATCGGTACGAGTTTCTAGCATTTTACCCGTGTTTAAATCGATAGGTTCCGTTCCAGTGCATTCATGTGTATTGGTGCTTGCTGCCGATTCACTTTCTGTAACCTTAGCTTCTCTGGACGCTTGTGCACTACCATCGCCATGGGTTAAGTCGGCCTTACCAGCATTGAGTTGCTGAGCATCTTTCAATGTTTTTTTCGGCGCACTCGTTCCGGTAATTCGCGTGGTCACTTTCCCAATGAATTTTTCCACTTGCTTGATAAGCCAGTTGATCATTTGATCGATTTTTTTCTCGAGCGTTTCCATCGCTTTAATGATGCCTTCAAAAGCACCCGCAGCGAGTTTGACGATCCAACTGTCACTTTCGTTGACGACTTTCTTTAAGCCATCAATAATTTGATCCATCAGACTGAGTGCTTTTTTAGCGTATTCTTTTAAGGTACTAGCTAACCCTTTTAGGTACTTAACGATATTGCCGTTGGATAACCCACGCAGAATTTTAATAGCAAACTGAATCGACCGTGAATCGGATTTTTTCAAGGCGTTAATGATCGCTTTGCCGGTTTTTTTTGTCGCATCACCAAGACCAGGGATAAAACCAATTAATACCAAAGCGCCTTCAGCCCAGTGCCAAGTATCGAGATTTTTTCCTTCGTAGGTTCGCCAACCCCAGTCGCCTAGATCGTAAAGATCCATGGCTTGCCCAACGACAGGGACAAACCCCAAAGCAATTTGACAGAAAAGCAAAATCGCACTGTTATCTTGAGCATGACCCGCTAATTCCCCAGCCAAACTACAGTGCATTTTGTTGACTGCTATGCGCAGTTCTGTCGGGCCTTGGTTTATCTTGTAATACAGTTTCCAGAAACGGTCGTAGGCTTTTTCATACTTATCAGGCACATTCCAAGTATCGCGATCGACATCGACGTGGCTATTGCTGCTATCATCCGCATCGTAAACCAAACATCCCGCCTTACGCAGTAAGGTAAAGAGCGCAAAATATTCACCAGCGAGTGCTGCATATTGAGGGTTCTTTTGAATGACAGGGTTATTTTCGGCCACTGATGTTGGCTTGAATTCATCACTCCCTTCCCCAAGCAACAATTCGTAACCACCACAGCCCATGTTAGTGACTTTGCACATCCCATTGGCATCAGTTTGTCCGGAAATTTCCGTTTTATTGCTGTCGGTTAAAACAAAAGAGGCATTCCCAATGGGCTTATCATTGTCATAGTGATAACGAATAAAAATTTCACACCCACATTCCACACAACCGCCATCAAGGACATTGTCAGTAGAAAAGTTTTGTTTCGCGGCCTCTGCACTAGACAATAATTCGGCCTTTTTACTGTCACTCATGATGGTGTTGATTCCTCATCGATATGGTTGACCGCCTCTGCGACTAAGCGATCCATGCGGCTTTCATTGCCCACAAATTGGGGCGATTGCAAAATGGGTTGCGCCCAAGGGGCAAGATAAAATGTGTCGCCTAATAGCACCGTTAGGCTTAAAAAAGTGGCGACTTCAGCCTGTTGTTGAAAACCCAACTGGCGTGCCTGTTCCACATGGGTTTGAATAAAGGTTTGCCAAGCATCTTGGTCCCAGTCATGGGTGATTTTGTGCTGCTGAAATAGGTGATCCTGATACTGTTGGAAGATCTTACGTTCATTCCACCAGCTTAAGGCTTGATATTGAGTGTCATCTAAGCGATTAGGCATCACCATTGGTGTGCTAGAGAGTGGGAAATCACAATGGCGCACCATTGCATTGTCATCCCCAGTTGACCAATATCCGATCGTTTTAAGTGGCCCTTGCAGATCAGGAAGGCGTTCATTTGGTGTCGCGTTCCACAACACGTTAAAAATATCCCAATCAGTTAATCGCAAAATGATGGTGTCTTGATTTGGCAGCTCAGCCAATGTCCATGCGCGAAAATGCAGCATCACCAACCGAATTTGTTCATCAAGCTCATAAGAATGGAAAGACTCATGAAGCTGCACGGCTACGCCCCAATGGGGTATGGAAGTAATATTGTCACTCAACCATTGCCACTCAGGCATTGGCAATAAGTAGGGAGAAATGGAGGCATGTTGCTCTCCCATTTGTCCCCAATAAAGGCGTTGTTCCATCACTCTATCATCGGCGACCAAACTGCGTACGTTACTGTTTATCGCAGCATCCGCGATAATAAACCATCCCGGCTGTTGCAGGTCTTTCTCCCAGTCTCCCATCGCAACGAGAGCGGTACCATTGAGATGTTCGTTCATGGTAATAATCTCGCCTCGCCTTCAATGCCTAACCAAAATTCGGTTCGGTAGTCTTCAAGCTCAACCTCACCAGCCTGCACTTTCTCATAGAATTTACCGATTGCTTTACGCAGTGTGAAATGGCCTAACATTTGCTGAAATAGCGGGTGTTCATAGAAACGGTCAGCAATATAAAAGCGATATAACGCAAAGGTCTGAGCATCCAACTTGGAAACATCTCGATATCGCTGGGTGGCTATCTCCATTCCCTCGTAGAATTGCTCTGCCACCTTATCTCTAGATAAGATCCATGCCGAGTTAGGGGCAATTTTGCGATAGGTTTGATCAATGATTCTTTCAAGCTGTTCGGGATAATAAAATTGGTCATGCTGCTCTTGAGTCAGAGTAATCGGAAAACTCGCAGCGTCTTCTTCACTAAGCTCATCGAGTTTGACAGCGCCTTGCTTAATTTCACACTCACGCAACCGGATAACGCCGTCTTCTCGAATCGGATAGTAAACCGCGTCATGCTGACCAATAAAAGCCAGCTTTTGCGCTGGTGTTAAAATCTCAAACCAACGAGGCAGCACTTTTTCATCATAAAAGCGCAGCATCATGGTCTTGTCGTCAGCACTGATAAAATAAACCCACTGCTGCCAATGTTGAGCCAGCGATTCAAATGAACCATCAAATACACCCACAAAACCCAAACGCTCTGCTAAATCTTCGTTTTCGCACAGCCAGTAATACAAGGTTTCTCCGGGATTACCGTCAGTGACTGAGATTAAGATGGGAGCCACCTTTTCCAAATAAGCCAGAGGTGTCCCAGTGACTAACGAGCACCACTGCACATCATCTCGATATTGCATGGTGTCCCAGAATTCTTTGGCAGCGGGAAAGAGTGCTTGCTCAAACAACAAATACACCAATTTCCCCGCAGCGTTATCGAGCACAGGGAATAGTGGATTTGGATGTGGTTCAACAAGTGGGAATTGGTTCAAAACTGATGCTCTATACCGTAACGTTCTTTCAAAATAGCTTCATCTTGACGCTTAACCTCATCCGAAGGCCCTTTTACAAAAGGATTCACCCCTTCTATTTTGCATTCACTACGTGGGTAATACCCTGAAGGCTCCTTACAGAAAACAATATCTCGAACAAAGCGCTCTCCCCATGGAGAAAGGGCTGGAAACTTAACACCTTGAGATATTAGTTTTTCCTTAATCTGTAACATCGTCTGGTAAGCTTTCGAGTTAGGATCTATATGCTCTAATTCGAACTCCACACTATAAGTTACCGATATTCCTGCTGAGGTAACATAATGACCGTCAGCGCCATGGTCGAGTAAGTACAAAGCATTTTTAAATTGAACCGATAGCATACCGAATATCGGAGTTTCTCCTTTTTCATTAAGAGCGTTCACGTCCACACCGTATTGCACCAACACCGGCAATGAGTTCGATTCATCGATATTATGACTATGAAATATCAGCGGATCTCCTTCTTCGTTTAAATTAGGATCCATGCCTGATTGCAATAGCACCTCTAACGCTTTTGCATCAGGGTGCCACATAGAAATGTAACCCGCATTACCTTGTTCGGGAATGTCAATAGAAGGATCACTGCCCAGCTCCATCAACACCTTAATTGCATCCAATTTATTGGCAATAACCGCATAAACTAATAATGTGACTCCATGCTCACCCCGTGCATTAATATCATCCAGTTGCGATGCGAGCTGCTTTATTTTTTCAATATCCTGACTATTAACGGCTTGCGCCACCTCTAGCATGGGGCCAGAAAATAGATCTTTCGGGTTGATTTTATTACTCATTTTTTTAACTACTCCGCCAACAACTATGGTCAGTGCCATCACGATAACAGCAACAATTACCCACTTAATCACTGCTTCACCTCACTTGCTAATTGGTGCAAATCGCCCACTTTGAGTTCTTCAAGCGATTAACAAGTGGAAATGGCAGCACTTTCTATTCTCACACTTTTGACGTAGAAGATGTCGAACTAGCTTTGTTACTCGAACTGCTGGTTAACTTGCTAGAGCTTGCTGACGTTGAAGCTGATTTTGACAAGGTGTTATCTACCGCTAAATCCACTGCCGTACTCGTTAATTGTTCCTGAATCAGGTCACTGAACATATCGGAAGAGAATACAGGACTATTCCAGACCGCTGATATGGGTTCGGCCAATGGCAATATCTTTAAGAATGTAGATTGCTCTTGCGCCGCTCCTTCACCGCATGATTGCGTTGTAGAACTGTAGGGCGTGTCACCAATTAAAACGTCACCCGAACCAGAAGCAACCGAACCACCACAATCAATCGCATCCCCCACGCGGGCCGCGGGTTTACCGTTAATCGACACCGTTGAAGAGCCAGCATTGATCGTTCGTCCATGCACACCATGAACCACATAAGGACACGGGCATGCATGTAATAAAGCGGCATCCCCCTTTCGAGCAGCCGGTTTACCATTAATCGATACATCGGAACTACCGGCAATAATGGCGGTTGGTGGAAAACAACCGTGCCCCCCCGCAGTATCGCCAAGCCTTGCTGCTTTAGGCATATTTAACCCCTTTGATCCGGTTTATCTGGTTCTTGCGGTTTATCTGTATCATCTGGCGTGACCATAGTCGGCGCTGTTCCTGTATCAGGAGAGCCACCTTCGTTGATTTTCACTTTGGTTCCAGAGATCGTCACGCCCGCACTATCAATTTTCACAAAACCGCCCGGCCCTTTTATGGTCAGTGAGCTATTGGCTTCTAACACCACTGTTTTCGCATTGAGATAACTTTCGTTACTCACTTTAATTCTTTGATTTGCGCCGATTTCTTTCTCTTCAGAAGCGGCCACTTGGGTAACAGAACTGCCATCAATCTTATTGATCACCCCGCCAGTAATATAACGACTGACTTTCCCCAACACGCGCTGCACAATATTTCGACCCACTTTTTGATGGTGGTCTTGGCCATATTCTTCGGTGACATTTTTGCCAACCAGACGATGTTCATTTTCTGTAATCATCTCGTATTTATGGCGCCCAATGCGGGTGTGTTGATCAACGCCCACTGACTCGCGATGAATATTGTTGGTCACAATATCTTGGTCTTTTTGTGCGTGAATATAGATTTGCTCAATACTAGATTCATCTTCAAAACGAATTTCATTTGACCCATCACCTTTATGGGTCTGAGTTTTCAGTACTGTACGCGTTTTATGATTGGGTAATAAATAAGGAGCGACGTTAGTGGCATGATAAGTACGCCCAGTAATAATGGGTTGGTCTGGATCGCCATGTAAAAATGACACGATCACTTCATGGCCGATGCGAGGAATCGCAATAAAGCCGTATTGTCCGCCGGCCCAGCCTTGAGAAACACGCACCCAACACGAGCTCTTTTCATTTTGTTGGCTTTCTCTATCCCATGGGAAATGCACTTTCACGCGGCCATCTTTATCACAAAAGATTTCTTCTCCTGATGGGCCAACCACCTTAGCTATCATCGGGCCATCAACCTGAGGTTTCGGCTGAGGAGCGGCTCGCCATAACGTTTTGCCCGGAACACATTGGAATTGGTTGGAATAAGTGGTGCCGCCACTCCCTGCTTCCTCTTCCAATGCTTGAAGTTGTGTCCCTTGGTGGGTGATTACCGTCACCAGCCATTCACTGTTCATCGAATCTTGCAAATGATCGGTGAGTGCGAATTTCACGCCGGCTTGCAAAGCAGGTTCGTTCGATAATCCTTTGCCTAAAATCACATTACGGCGCAGATATTCCATGCGAAATTCGCTAAAGGCTTTACCTGACGTATCGTCTTTATAGCGCCCAGGAAAATCAAAATGCTCATACATCGTTTGCTGATGATCGAGATTCTGCCCCTTTTGCTCCTGCAAAAAACCGTATGTCGGTTTTTTAAAGCTGTAATCTTGCATGACCACACTGCTTGATTCGCTTTGGTAATCCACTTCAAGCGCTGAGATATAAGGGGTATCAGTCGCACCACCTGAGAGTACGTTGTATGGCACTTCCACTGACTTTTTCAACTTGGAAGTATCATCGGTAAACATCACGGTATGTTTACCTTTTTCATGTTTGATGTAATACACAATCCCTTCTTCTGCCGCGAGACGATGCATAAACTCCAAGTCACTTTCACGATACTGAACACAAAACTCTCGCTGCGATAAAGTACGTTTCAAAGAGAATGAATAATCGGTAATTTTCATTTCATCGAGTAACGTTGAAATGATGTCTTGAACCGTTTTCGTTTGAAAAATACGACTGTTACGACGGAGAGATAATCGTTCTAACGCTGACACCAGCGTCAATTTATAAAAGGTGTGGTTATGGCCGATATCACCCAACGTAAAAGAACGCACAATACCGTGCACATATTGAACGGGTTCGCCATTAAGCCATACTGTCAATAAGCCGGTTTTGTCGACAATGTTTTCCGCTTTAAGGCTGGTATTGCGACTCGCTAACTCCAATTGGTAACGGAAACCAAAGCAAGGTGATCCCGATTGTGTGATCGAGTCAGAAATAGATTCTTGCCCCTCATAACGAGTGACAAGTAATGCATCATCGTCCTGACCATCGACGGTAAATGTATAACCTAATGTTGCCATTGAATGCTTACCCCTAACCAAATTGGTTGTGCTGTATTTTAATAATCTAAACCCCATAAACCCGGCAATAACGCCTTATCGGGTTTACACTATCGCTCGGCTTTAAAAGAAATGTTTGCCCACCACAAACGGCGTTTGAGAATTTCGCTAATGCTTTCTATTTCGGAAGCAAAATCACAAACTTACTCTCATAAAGACGATAAAAGCGCCAATATTACTGGCGCTTTTATCATGCTATCTAGATAGATATTTATCTTTTAAAGCGAATTACGCTTCAACAGGCTTACGCCAGTCGTCAGAACCAGAAGTACCTGCGTTCACGTGATCCCAAGTGATTTGACGGTAAGTCAAAGACACAGTTAGGTTTTGTGTGAAATCAGATTTTGTTGGATCTTGGCAGTGTGGCATTTCACAACGGATATCAACGATTGATGCGTTTTCTAAAGTCGTTGTGAAGAAGTTTTCTTGCTTACCTTCAATAGAAGTGCGGTACCACTTTAATGTCACAGAAGACATTTTTTCACCCGATGCCAGTGCGTTATAAAGTAGAGGAACCGCTTTATTTAATGACACAGTGAATTTAAATGCTTTGTGTACACGTTGACCAGAAGGCTGACCAGATTGAGGATCAGTCGGTACAGTGACACTGTGGTCAAACTCTTGAACCAACATTTCATCTTCGTGACCTTCAACATAAGAGTCACCGATTGAATCTGCAGTACATGCGCCTGCAGTGATAAGACCTTGGGTTTGACCTTCGATAGAGATATAACATGGAGTTGGCATTGCAAATTCCTTTCAATAAGTAGTTGGGACGCTAAATAATGCGCTATATCTACTAAAGCAATTGCAGTGCCACTTTTACACACAATAAAATCAATACTTTATATTAACTAAAAAACTAATAGGGTAATTTTTGGTTTTATTAGGCAACTTATTGCTTGAAATGACCATTTTTTGGTCGTCGGGATCTAATGCTGTTATTGGTGATCTTAACCGGCAAGGATAATCAGATAATAAAGAGTATGGGTACTCACTCGAATGACAAGAAATAACACGAATCACCATCATGAAAAATTTAATAGAAGATATGGAGATTAAAGACAGATCTGACAGAGTGTACTAAACTAACTATGTGAAAAAGAAAGGGGAATTTTTACGGAGCCAAAATGGTGATACGTGCAAGAAAAGGCAGCAAATACGAACATTACAAATCAATAATTTAAAACTCATAATGCAACAATAAACAGCATAGAAATGCAGGAATAAAATAGCAATATATCCTCTATCCTATAAATTTGGTAAGAAAATTTCTTACAAAATCTCCGATACATAAAAACTAGTTATTCCCCCCTTAAAAATTTCGCAATGAACAAATTTCACACCTCAAAACGAAATTGGACATAAATGAGCTACGCTGACCTCCCTAATGATCGGAATTGACATGAGGAAATGTATGGTAAACCTTAGTTGGAACGCTGAATATTTATCTAAGACTATTGGTGGAACGTTTTCCTCCATCGGTTGGGGGTCACCTCATAACGCTCCTTAAATTTATCTCTGAAAATGAGAACAGAGCTAAACCCAGTTTTTGCGACAATCTGTTCAATAGACAAATCTGTAGATTCAAGTAGATCCTGAGCCAAGTTTAGTCGCTCAGCCGTCAGCCACTCTCCAAATGACATACCTGTTGCTCTATTAAATTTTCTCGTAAAAGTTCGGCGGGTCATCATCACTGAATCTGCTAGCTCATCCAGTGAATATTTTTGATTGATATTGCGCCTGATATTGTCCATTAATGCATTGATACGTAAATCAGATGTCGTCACAGGTATAGGTTGATCTATAAACTGAGCTTGCCCACCATCTCTGTATGGAGGCACAACCATTCTTCTTGCTACTCGATTCGCAATAGTACTGCTGTAGTATTTTCGGAAAACATACAAACAGCAATCGATACCTGCGGCAGTACCTGCTGATGTGATCACCCCGCTATCTTCAACATACAAGGCATTAGTATCGAGCGAAACTTCTGGAAAGCGTTGACTAAAATCCTGTTCTAATTCCCAATGTGTCGCAGCTCGTTTTCCCGCTAATAAGCCAGCATAAGCGAGAACATAACCACCAAGACATAAACCGACAACCAATGCGCCTCGGGCATGAGCACGACAGAGAGCATTGAGCAGTTTTTCATTAGGCCGCTCATCAATTGTTCTCCAATAAGGAACAACGATAATGTCGCAATACTCTAAGAAATCCAACTGCGCCTCGGTATGAATTTCCATACCGATATCAGATAAAATCGGCCCTTGCTCTCCTGCGACAAATTTAAGCTCGAAAAAAGTTTCATTTAGGGTATCTCGCCCAAACACAATGCTCGGGACAGAAATATGAAACGGACTAAAGTGATTAAAGACGACAACAGCAACGGAAGGAATTGTATTTTTTTCAGTAAGATACATAGGGCATTTCCAAAGTAAAATGCACAGAGCAATGTCAATTAATCACTCTGTGCCGTTATCAACTCTAACTCTGTAGTTGCTTCATAATATCAACCTCATTGAAGTGCGCTCGTTTTTCTATGATTTTGCCGTCTTTAATCTTTAGCTGTATCATCAATGAAAATCGAACCTTCTTCCCTGTTGGCTGCAAATTATGCATAGGTGCCGAATGAACGCCTTCAAATATCATATAACAAGCTACTTTATCATCATGAGCGAAGATGTCATGTATACGGAAAACAAAGCCAGGAAAACCGTCCATATTTCCCTTTTCCTGAGTAAGGAAACCGTTGATATCTAATGGTGTATCTACTTGTGAGTAGAAAGTGAATTGCTCATGGCACATTGAAGCCACTGCATCATAATCATTGCCCTCTATAGCCCTGTAGAAAGACTTCACTAGCTCAATATTTGTCTCAGATGTCATTACCAGCATACTCCTAACATCAAACTAAAGTGTTACTGTTTCACCATCTTCTGGAACAAACACAAAATCGCTAATCATATTTGCAACTGCGTATTCGCGCATTTCTTGAGTCGTTACCAATACATGGTTAACTGCGCCCATATGAGTCGCAACGATTTTTGCTTTAGGAAGTACTTGGTGTGTTTTTAGTACATCTTCTTTACCCATGATAATAGGTCCAAAGCCCAGTACATGCGCCCAGCCAGTATTGAGAATAACGACACCAGGTTGTTCTTTTTTCATGGTTTCTTCTACACTTGGGATCCAAATCGTATCACCAACCACGTACAATTTTTCTTCATCGGCATGAGAGAAGATAACGCCCGTCACTTCACCCAAAATTTCTGCCATTTGTTCATGCTGGAAAGCAGCTTCTGGGCCATGCTGGCAGACTGTACGTGTAAATGAAATACCGTGATATTCAGTCTCTTCAGAGAAAATTTTAACGTTGGTAAAACCTTGTGATAGAAGAATAGCTTCATCACCTTCGTGTTGTACAAAAATCAATTTATCTTTAGGTATCACATTTACTGCTGTTTCATCCCAGTGGTCTGGGTGAGTATGAGTTAGCAAAACTGCGTCCACATTGATGATGCTTTCAATAGGCAAAGGCAATTCAACTGTTGGATTGCGTAAGTGTGAATTTGCTGTTCCTTCAAATCCAGGGTAAATGCCTTTTGGCGCTAACATTGGGTCAATAAGAAATGTTTTACCTGCATAATCGATGATTTGTGTTGCATTGCGAATTTGTGTGATTTTCATAATTGTGCTCCAGTATTGCTGTGCTTTGCTGTAATGGAGTCATTTTATGCAATAGGATAGACGCTCAAAAGTGGCTTAAAGGACACATAAGGATGCTATTGGGACAAAACTTGTCCTTGGTATTGGTTGTTATTAGATAAATTGAGGGAAACTAATAGAAACCGCTTTAATGATCATTAACTGACTTAACACTGTTTGGGGCAAAAATGTGTTTGATGCTGAAAGGCATCAGCCCCTCCTTCCATTGAAAGCACGCCTTGAAGAAGTGACTAATTTTCTGGAAACTGATAACATCAAAACTCAAGTTTTAGGAAAAATAGCTAAAAATTACTATTTTTCTGGAAAAGGCTATTATGCCTTATCATACAAACCTTTCCAGATTTATTGCTGATACCGCCTGTGTAGGTAGTCTCATACTAAACAGTCAAGTAACCCTGCTCAAACCGTTTACGATTAAACGTGACCAAAAATAAAGATTAATACTAATTGCTACTACCAAGTGCAAATCAAGCTACTACTAAATATTAAAGTACCATACTCGTTGTAACCCACTTTTGGACGTGCGACGTGAAGTCGTATGAAGCGCTGTTCACCGCTCAACAAGTGAGCAATCAGTTCGGTAATAAGAGAATTGAAGATATACGGTTATTAATTTAAGCAATTCAAAGAACACCAATTCATTACGAACAGCTTCAAAATCATAATACGTCTAACGTGACTTTTACTCGAGCTAACGCCACCATAATCTTGGAAGCTTTTTACGTTGGAGTTATTGTGGAAAAAGCTGTCACAAATTTCCTGAAAACGTTCCTCTTCATTGTTCGGATAGCTGAGTAGAGAGGAAATTTATGGGTGCCATATTACTTTGATTTTTCCTTTGATGACCGTCTTTATCATTTTTGACGGCTAATGGTCGCAGGTAAAAAGTATTTTCAAACGTCTACCGAATGACCATTAGTTTATTGTTTCATACTCAAAAGTTGCAATAAATCGGCAACTATTTAACTGAGGACCTGATGTGCTTCCTAATTCCATCAGCTAAACGTTTCGTCGCCTCGTTAGTTTCTGCTTGTGGCTGTATGTGAAGGGCAATTTCAGTCATCGGTAAACTCGGCATACCATTCGATGCAGTCAGCACACTCATACCGGTAGTTAACATTGAGGGCGTTAGGATCGTAACAGCTAACCCTGCCTTAACCGCTGCCGTTAATCCGGATAAACTTGCGCTTGTATACGCGATTCGCCATGGAATACCGGCACTGTTAAGTGCTTCAATACCACGCTGACGAAAAATACACAAACCGTCTTTAGACACAGCTAACGGCAGCGGATTTCGTTTTTGTATATCAAGATCTTTGGCGCCCACCCATACTGTTCGCTCCTGACATAGGACCTCACCACCGGGACTGTTTGGCTGCCGGGTAGTGATAGCAAGATCAAGCATTTTAGACTGCATATGATCTAGCAGCTCAACACTTAAGCCACAATACACTTGTAACTCTACATCAGGGAAACGACGCTCAAATTCGGACAGAACAGACGGCATGTACACTAGATAATCATCGGGGATTCCCAGCCTAACCACCCCTTCTAATCGTTGTTCGAAAATATCTTGCCACGCAAGGGCATTTTGACTTAACAACCGACGGGCGTGAACTAATAATTTCAGGCCTACCGATGTTGGCACTGGTGTCCGTTGTCCCTTTTCGATAATTGATGTGCCAACCTGAGTTTCTAGTCGCTTAATATGAGCACTAATGGTTGACTGAGCCAAATGCAGTTCATCAGCAGCAGAGGTAAACCCCTGACTGTCTATCACCTGAACAAATGTTTTTAACAACACCAAATCCAAAGGGCGACTTTTTAAGTGTTCTTCTATCATGAATCATAATACTTCAATCAGGATTTATCGTTTTCATAATATCTCATCTTATTTCACAATACCAACCGTTTGAAATAAGCCGCCTTGCGCTTGCACCATTCTCAATCCGTCAAAATCCGCAATCACACTATTTCCGTTATTGGCAATCAATTTGCCGGGTAGTCTGTGTTTGTTGCTATTTGGAAAGGCGAACACCAAGGCATCATTAACTAATAAAGAGGTTAATCAAATCATCCGATTATGAGTAACGCAACTGAAGCAACTAAACCTAAATTAGCGGGAATCAACCCACCCGTTTTTTATCCGTCTGCCGGACTGATTGTCCTATTCGTACTTTTTACCATCGCAATGCCAGAACAAGCTGGCATATGGTTTGGTTCTCTACAATCATGGATTATCGATACCTTTGGCTGGTTCTATCTGCTATCGATGGGAATCTACCTGATTATTACCCTAATTCTGGCATTTAGCCGCTTTGGCAAAATAAAGCTTGGACCGGACCATAGTAAACCTGAGTATAGCTATCGCTCGTGGTTCGCGATGCTGTTTTCTGCCGGTATGGGGATTGGACTCATTTTTTACGGTGTTGCAGAACCTGTTTTTCATTTCGCCAACCCACCAGCAGGTGAACCACAAACCGTTGACGCAGCAAGACATGCAATGACCCAAACGTTTTTCCACTGGGGTGTGCATGCATGGGGTGTATACGCTATTGTTGCTCTGGCATTAGGATACTTTAGCTTCCGTCACGGGTTACCGCTACGCATCAGTTCCGCTCTGTATCCAATTATCGGCAAACGTATTCACGGCCCTATTGGTTACGCTGTCGATATCTTAGCTGTATTCGGTACCATGTTTGGTATCGCAACCTCGCTTGGGCTTGGTGTTCTGCAAATCAACTCTGGTTTGAATTACCTGTTTGACATTCCAATCGGTACTGCGACTCAGTTGATACTGATTGCGATTGTAACAACGATGGCAACGATTTCAGTCGTAACCGGATTAGATAGTGGTATTCGCCGTCTGTCTGAGCTTAACCTCAATTTGGCGGTTATATTACTGATATTTGTCGCTGTTACAGGTCCAACACTGTTTATCTTCCAGTCATTGGCACAAAATGTAGGTAGCTATATCGCGTCCATTGCTGACATGACGTTCAACAGCTATGCATACATCAACAGTGATAAAACAAACTCTTTCCTGGGTGGCTGGACATTATTCTACTGGGCATGGTTTATTGCATGGTCTCCGTTCGTCGGTATGTTCGTAGCGAGAATTTCACGCGGACGTACCATCAAAGAGTTCGTGCTGGGTGTACTCTTCGTGCCTGTTGGCGTAACCATTCTGTGGCTGACTGTATTCGGTAATACAGCGTTACACGGCATTATGACAGGGAGCATGCCAGAACTGGTCGATCAGGTCTTTGCTAATACTCCGACGTCACTTTTCCACTTTCTGGACAGCCTGCCACTGGCAAGCATATCTTCAGTGGTCGCGACACTGCTGATTTTCACATTCTTTGTGACATCATCAGACTCAGGTTCACTGGTTATTGATACACTGACAGCAAAAGATGGTGATGAAGCGCCAGTCAAACAGCGCATTTTCTGGTCTGTATCTGAAGGCTTAGTCGCAGCATCATTGATCATTGCAGGCGGCCAAAATGTGTTGTCAGCGCTGCAAGCAGCGTCTCTTGCATCTGCGCTGCCATTTGCGCCCGTGTTAATACTGGTGGGTTTTGGCTTGTTTAAGTCTTTAAGACAGGAAATGATCAAAATTGATAGTGCCAATCACCTTAGTCAGGCAACACCAAGCACATTAGCAAGAATTCAGGAAATTGGATGGCAGCAACATCTGGAGCAGCTCATTACGATTCCGGAAAAGAAAGAAGTTCTGAACTTTTTGCAAGGTGATATTTTGCAAGCAATGAAAGAAGTCTCAGATGTCTTCAAGAGTAAAGGTCTGAACACTGAAATTAGCTCAGACCATAATTACTGCTCTCTGGTTATCGACCACGGAGACGAACGTAACTTTGTTTATGGTGCGTGGGCAAGAGAAGCAAGCATTCCTTCATTTATTGGAGAGCGCAGTAAATCTCAGCCTAAATCGCAACTTTACATTGAAGTTTACCTGGATAAAGGTTCTCAACAATACAATATCTGTCGCTATAATCGTAATCAGTTAATTGCAGATATTATTGATCAATACGAGAAGCACCTATACTTCCTCAATCAAGTTCGATAAATAAATAGTATTTACTGATATACAAAGCAGCTTTTTTAAAAGCTGCTTTTTTATTCAAGTAACCCTTTTACCCATCTTGGCACTAGCATAGCGATGTGTGTTCTTACCTCGAGACTTAGTCAACTTCCGAGCAAGATTATGAAAAGCATGCGCTAACGCTAATGTTGAATCACCACTAGTAAAGTAGCAACTTTTGATATGACTAAAAGTATGCCAAATGACCACATATTGAAATAATTAATCAGCTAGGCGTAACCACGAATGGGGCAATTTTGATTTAGTCAGTCGTCCACATAATGCAGAAACGATAAGTTATAGATCATCGATATCGACGTCAATTTCAGGGGAGTTTTCTCTTTGTTTAATCAATTCTCGATCTTGCTCATCTTCCTCAAATTCGATTCGGGTATCATCAAAAACATCTTCTCTTTGAGTTAGAAAATCGTCGTCTGATTTTTCTGTATCTTCTGAATACGACCTCCAATCCTTTTCTCTTATAGCTGCAAGTTTATCAACGTGTGCAGTATAGGGCGTTAGCCCTTCAAGCAGCTCTTTCTCTGATAACCGTTTTTTGCTCATAAGTTGCGTCTTAATTCAAAAATGATACTAGATAATTTATAGCATAATGGATTACTAGCCGTGACGTAAGATCTTATTCGAAACACATAAAGGGGCAAAAACGAGTTTGAATGACGACTGATGTTTTTACGCTGATAGTTCTTTATCAATCACAAAAAAATGCGGCTACAAAAGTAACCGCATTTTTATTTTTTGGCTTAGTTTCCGCTAGCCCAGCGATTTTAGGTTGCTTTCTTCCTGACCTATTCTTAGCCGCCTATCCGGCGGTTCACTATAAAACTTAGACGCTAACGCTCTGATTAGTTTGCTATTCGTCACAATCTAGCTAATATACCCTTATTTGATGGTCACATAATAACCACATGAATTTTAACAGAATAAATATCTGCTCTAAAAATAAGGTCAAAATCAAAATATAGGCACTGTACCTGTCCAACGCTCGTTGGAAGCAAAGCCGTAACTATTGAACTGATTTTCAACACCTACAGCATTGGTAAATTGTCTCTGAATATGAAGAATAAATTGTTGTCCTGTTGAATGACTGTCTATGGGTATACAGTGAAAAGGATCAAACTCACGCTCTTCTGCTGGTTGAGGGACGTAGCCTGTTCCTTGAGCTTCAGCCCTTTCTAATGCTCTTTTGATTCGTCTCTTTTTAGACCCATTAAACATTTTCTGAATGGTTTTGTTGTATACAAACCGAGCGTCTACCACACCTTTGGGGACTAACGCTATTGGTGACACATCGAACAATCCTTCCTTCATCATGGTTGAAAAATACGGTTGGTAAAAAAGCCCGGTAAGGATACTTTCATGTTCAGAAACAAACATGATGAGATCACCAATATTTTTCTCATTCCAACGAGGAAATGCAACACCGACACTATTCTTAAACGAATGATTTCGTTCTTGTGATAAAAAGCCATGCATCGTTGAAATGCAACGCCCGGCTAAAAGCTCATAATCAGCTCTTTCAGGTAAAAATCGAATCGAAAAGTAATATCTCTTCATTGTTACTCATCCTTGTTCTTCTTTTTACTCGCGCCGCTGAATACACCACCTTTTACTAGAACAGCCATAACAAAATGAACGTCATTGGGAATTTCACCGCTGGTATTCATAACCTCGAGAAACTCTTCTGATCTTCTGATTAAAGAATAAAAGTCTTTTTTATCAACACTATGCCGACGAGAAATGACATACTCTTTATCTGCACCATATTCGTTTACTCTTAATGGTTTATCAGCATCCTCCGCCCACCAATCATCAATCAACTGAATAGCGGCACCTACCTTTTGAGCATGAAAAGACACCGACTCTTCGCCATCAATAAGAACTTTGGCTAACTGTTTACTTGGATGACCAACCACTTTGACATCAAGAAATTCCTGACTCGGATAAATTTCATCCCCCCATCCAACAGTCAGTTTTGCTCTTACATCTATATTGAAATAATGCGTTTTGTCCGATAGAGCTTTACTAAGATATTCACTCAACCCATTCAGTGCTACTGCAGCATCGCCTTCCCAATCACCATTCCATTCCAAATACCGAATATCATCAATCTGCCATTGTTGCTGTTCTGTTTTAACCTCAATCGAAATATTTCTGCATTCACGATTACGCCACAACCAAGTTCCCATCAATAAATTCTTTGCATATCGATTTGCCAGTTCCCGATATCCACCCAAACGCTGATAAGTTTCGGCAAGTCGTTGGAGAATGACTCGTACGTCGACATCTGCGCATACTTCTGGTGCTAATGAATTAGCACGAATCCTAAGAGAAAATGAACAATAAATATCGTTCACTTCCGGAGGAACATAACACTCCTCAATAAACTGTGGATTAGAATGGGCTAAATCTTGTGGCGCTAAATTTTTAGCTTCGAAATTCCCAGAAAAGGCTTCGGAGTACCCCGCTTTGGGCGCTCTCAAATGGGTCCGGTCTACTTGAAGGGATCTTAGGCGTTCATTTTCCAGATAATAGAAATAGGCTTTACCTGAAGATAATGAACGCACGTAATTCAACTGACTACAGAGTTCCATGATGTACTATTTCCTTTTATTTTTTATAAGGATAGTACTTTTTGATGATTCTAGAGCCCAAAAGCAGCGTTCAATAAAAGTATTGCGTGCCCCAAGTCTAATTTCGATGGGGCTAATTAGCTTTGCTATACCAATATTGTTTTCAGCAAAGGCATGCAGTGCTGTTAGGGAATTATCCCTTAGCTTGGGTAATTCCAGAAAATGAAAGCCATTTGAAACAGGCAGGAGAGTATCATCATTAGATAACAGTTTTTCCAACGCTTCTAAGCTTTCAGGCTGGTCCGAATGTGGCGCTAACCAAGTTCCAGAACCTGATAGACCTTTGACTATATGAAGGAGTTCAGAGGTCGAACCAAACGTCTTTAACCAACTGGCTCCCCGTTCAATATCAGGTTGAAATAATGCACCACCGGCAAAGTTATTGGGAAGCGCCGCCTTTAACTGATTAATATAATCTGACAATCGCCTGCTGGTGCTTACTTTAATTACCAAGTCAAATTCAAGGTCTATATACTCATCTCGAATAATAGTTGTGCGTTTCACTGGTGATATTTCACGCTTCTTCGCCAATACACTAGGTTCGGTTAACTTTGCTGTTGTTTGCATGACCTCATCACGTATAAAAACAGCAAATTCATCAAAACTCACATTCTCATAATCCTCAAACAATAATTCTTGGAAATCACGTTGATATCGATGAACAAAGCCCCAAAATGCCGTTAACGATGGCGCTCCCATCAAATAAGGGCAACTTCTAGCATTTGCATCAAAAACGCTCATTGATGACAAATAAATATACTGCTCTCTTTGTTCTGTTGTGTGTGTGAGTTCAGATTCTGGTCGGCTAAGTTGTTTTAGCACCCAATCCAGCTCGATTTTAAGCACTCTCATCAACTTCGGGTGATAGGCAAAGCGCGATGAAAAGCGATTGCTTTGTAAACTCAGATGCACTCTCTGATTAAGCTCTGATGCTAGTTCCCTAAATTGTGCCTCTGGAATGGTTAGAAATTGTTTTACCAGCGGATCAGCAATGTCCATGGGATATTGGTACGATTCTGTCTCTAATTGCTCTCTTAATTCAATCAGAGGAAGTAACCAGCGTGCTATCTGCCGTCGAATAATCTTAACTTGATATTTCCTAACATGCTTTTGAGCTTTTCGATCATCAAGCTTTTCAAATCCAACAAGATGCGCCAAAACGAGACAGGTCTTTTTCGATGTTAACTGGTAGTCATCAAAGTAGCGTTGTGATTTTTCCCTACTTACCAATAATGTGCGCTGTGAGTCTTTACGAACACCGATCGGATAGTTCAGCACATTGACGTCCCCCCCAAGTGCACCACATAGATTGCCAATACTAGCGGGGTTGGGATAGTCCAATGTTCTAAACCGAAACGAGGAATGCTTATCTCTAGCAAGAACTTCTAGTTGTTGCTGCATAGCATGACTGACAACTGGTGTTATAGATAGGTACTCTCCTTGCCATGGGAAACGTACTTGCTTACTAAACTGACTAATTTCAGTGGGCAATTCACTTACCGGTAAACTTCGTTCACAAATGGCTCGCAGTTGCTCTTGTTTCTCTAATGACAACCCCATATCAACCAAAAGATCTGACCATAATTCATTTTGATTACGGATGAGATTAAGTACATTCGCATTACTTCCCCGCCAAACAAAGTTATTCAGTAGCCAGATCGTGTGTTTATACTTTGCAGAATTATGAGCCCAACCCAATTGAGGTAATAACGACTGGCTGGTTAACGTTACTTCATTACTAGGTATCGGTGTAGCCAATATGCGTTGGTTTGCTACGCGGCAATCTGGAAATTTGAGATTATGCGTGTGATACCATTTAACTTCCTCTTCCACAGTTTGCAGATTTTTCTCGTCGGAGAAGTACTTCATGGCCCTCTCCATGTCGAGCCAATCCTTGCACTCTGGAGTACTCAAAGACAGGTTGAGCAATACAGTGAGAGCGTGCCTTTCATCCCCATAAATCTCAATCGGAGCGGTATAAGGCATAAACGACTTTTTCAGTTGGCTAAAGCGCAACTTTGGATCTTCTAATTTGATAAGGTCCTGCAATGCTCTCATAACTTACCACTCTGGTAGAAAGTTAACTGTTCCATCTTCTTCACTAGTCATCTTCGCCAATTTGAATTCGATAATGCTGCGAAGTGTAAAAACGGATTGATGGTTCTCCAGTTTACTGTGTAATTTGGGTTTGATTTGTGCTTTAAGCTCACCAAATTGATAGCAGCGAATAACCTCTTCAGATGTGCAAGAGAGTAATGCGGCGGCTTCTAGTGGGCTAACAAGGACATCTGCAATGTTGGATGACTTTGAGCGAGGATAATGGCTAACTAATGAAGTGAAATAATGCACAATGGCAAGTAACACAGGATTTTTGCTTAACTCACGGTAGGGCAAGCAGCAGCACTCTTTGAGTAGTTCTCCAAACACCTCTCTAAAATACGCTTTATTCCAAGGCAACGTTCTTATTAAGTCGGCTTTATGAACGATGCTATCTAGGTCTTCATTAAGGCGTTGAGGCCATGTTTCACAACAATCAACGAAGTCATCAAAGGAAATATCTTGTGTATCCCCAAAGCGATTAACGTACCAAAGCAAAAAACCACACCTGCTCGACGGTGATAGTTCATGACTAAGTAAGCCTAGCGGTGAGACCTGAGAACCCGCCAGCCATTGAGCCACTATCAGCGAAGACTGTTCCGGCTTTTCCACTTCACACGCTGTGAACCTATATCCACACTCACAAGACTCAATCAGTTCTGATTGTTGATAAGAAATTGTTTTTCCACATTGGGGACATCGATGGACAAGTTTACATTGGTGCTTATGACAAACCTGATAAGGCATAAAGTGCCATAGCTGCCGAATATAGGGAGCTTTTTTCAAACACTCAGGGCAAATGGGAGTACTATTTTTACGCAAGAAAACATAGGGGTAGTCAATACCAGCACGATGAAGGGCTTTTTGTTCAGGTGAAAATAGTACTTTGGAGTTAGCTAACGCTAGCCGCAATATTGCAAAATTATCTAGACTAAGTTGCTTCTCCAAATCGAGCAAAACACGAACCCGCATCTGACTGGTTGTTTGAGCTTTAAAAAGGTTAATTCGACTCAATTCAAACGGAAAAGCACCGGGAGTCGCATCATGCTGCAACAACGTATTATGCCAAATATCTTCAGCAAAATGAGCAAACCGCTCATAGCCGCGATACTTACTCAATCGCAGCAAAAAGCTCTCGAGTGATTCATCACTGTAAAGTTCGATTTCCGTGTCCATCGCCAGCGTAAAACTTAGAATGTCTAAGTTTTAGTATTAGCCAACTTTATTTAAAGTCAAATCAAGCAGATGATTATGCAAACTTAATCTACTGAATATATGAGAAAACCAAAGAAACAATTAGGATTCTAATTGACAATAAAGACGCTCATGCCTATGATCATGCTATCTCATCTGCCATGTGTAGAAAGAGTTACGGCTCCGTCCTCAATGAGGGCGAGGCCAGCTTCCTCAAGTTATTGTCCTGTATATCTTTTCCAACGTTTAATGTATTTTGTACGTTGATGTTCATGTTCTACGTAGAATGCAGTCCATGGTAAAATGTATTCGCCACGGTCATCTAGAACAACTAGGTAACCTTCATCTTCATACCAAATATGTATTCTCTGATTTTTACCTTTAGGTTCTGCCCAAATTTTTAATTCTGGCTCTTGGTCATTCTCTATAACAGGCTTAGGCCACCGAATACGCTCACATCGTCTAAAATCAGGGATACGTTCATCTTCCTCATTACCAGTACTGGTCATATGCCAAAATGTGGCAGATTTACCTTCATACTCAGGATATCGTTTTAAACCCAAACGCTTCCCCTGATAAACAGGTTTATTACGTACAAAATCTTGTTCAAAAAAAGTATAAATAGCATCAAGATATGGTGGCCATTGTCCATCATAATCTTCAAATAAGACTAAATCCGGTAACCACTCTGCCATTAGAAACCACCTTTTCCATTCCACATTAATAGATTAAATTTGTTTTCTTTCAATAGAGTATTATGGGTCAATCGATAACCACTACGCTCCTTAATACGTTCGATTAGTGCCAGTTTAGCTTCATTCGATGTTAAACCCCGATGCAAATATCCCAATGCACCGATTAATAAATCAGCTAACTGAAGTTGTTCTGCTTCATGAGACATGATACGTTGCATGCGTTCAATAATATGATGAGAAAAATCATATTGACTATTACAAATAACATCATGTAATTTATCGATTTTTTCATGACCCAACGTATCTTTAATATCGATATAAACACGATAGTTAGACTTTGGTTCAAAAATGGTCTTAAGCATCACAAAATACATTTTGTAATACCAATCATCATGACTCTGCCCAAACTGCTCATGATTTAGTACTGATTTATCGGGTACGACGAGCCCACGGAAATGACAATCATCATCATCGAAAAAATAATCAACCACATCCAAATAAAATTCTAGCTGTCCTTTACTGACCTTGGTCCACTTGATTTCAAAATCTGATTTCAAACCATGTTTTACTTTTATTTCTCGAATCCGTTGGGCAATTTCAACTCGTTTAGACAAAGGGCACCACATGGCCCCCAAAGTCATTACTTTGATACCATCGTTTTCAAGGTGGCAAGATTCGTCGCAGTATACGTTATAAATTTCACTCATAGCTAAACCACCTGCTCTACCAGGGCATCAGCAAACTGTAACCTAGCTTCCTGAACCATAAATAAGCGATTTTTAAGTTGATCGCACAGCATCATCAGCTCACCTAATTTGTTGAAAATACGATGCTGTTCTTCCAACGGAGGAAGAGATACAAGCATCGCCTTCATCAATGTTCCATTAACATTCGCCTGCCCACACTGCTTTTTGATGTGAGGATTAATTTGAGTCTCTCGAAACATTGGTGTATTCATCGATAAGTTCAAATAATCGGGCAACATATTTTGAGGATTACAGCGAATTCTTATCAAGTAAGATGCGAACGAATAGATATCGTCCTCACCTTTAAAAATTCCGGTTTTTCCTACTAACTCGGCACTGTTGGTTCTGTTGTATAAAACGTCATTATTCTTAAGGTATAAATTAGGCAGTTCTTCAACATCCGAACTCATTACCTTATGTTGACCGAGAATCAGCTTTCCATTTTGAATGTCGCCCATTTTTAGGACAGGCACGCCATTTGGTAAAGAATCTACCGTTTTCTGAGAAGAACCATACTCAATAAAATTTGATAAATTACCAATTCGTTCCCACTCCCACCCATCAGGCAGTTCAAACGGCTTTTCATCATCGATAATCGGCGGCAACGCTTTTTGCTTTTTGATTTTCTTATCTTTCACCAACTGGGCTTTTTCTTTGGCGATGCGCTTAAGCAGCTCTGATGCAGGTTCATCGGCAGGATTTTGCGGTACCAGTTTCCCCATGACCGCCAATTGCAGAATAGTTTGCTTAAGCTGGTCGATGCTCTCTTCGGTGGTGAATAGGGTATCGAAATGGGCGCTGATGCGCTGCCAGTTTTCCATTAACTCTTCAGCATTTTTGCTGTTGGTTAAGGTTGCCAACAGGGTTTTCACCAACACCTGATGCGCGGCAATACTGGCTTCAGTTTGCTGCTCCAGTTGATCGCAAAGTTGCATTAGCTCATCGACTTTAGCAACGATACGGTGTTGTTCTTTTTCAGGTGGAATCGGAATCAACCCATTAAAAAACTGTTTATCATTGATTGCCGGATAGGCAACTCCGTTCTGAACAGATTCAACATAAGTAATAAAGCTGGGTGATCTCAAATATCTATAAATATATGAACCCAGTACTCCATCTAATGGATGGATAATTGCAAAAGCTGTACTTGCTATAGGTTCTGGTAAAATTTCATGGTCAATTACCGCAATATTTAGCAAATAAGGTCTTACCGTCGAATATATTACTGTTCCTTTTTTTACTAGCTTTCGCGCTCGAGAAGGTGCATCGGCTGCTTCGAGAATATTAGGCTCTTCTATCAATCCTAGTTCTTTGTTAATTGCACCTACATCGATGTAAGTAAATTTTGTATCAGGCTTTTTCTGACCAAGATCATGACCGACATTCTGAATTCTGGTCCAAACCCAATTTTGAGGAATCTCAAACGGTATTTCTTCTTCTGATATTTTGCTTAATTTCTTTGGCTTCTTAATTAATCCAGAGTCAATCAGTTCATTTTTTTTTGCGGAAATTCGCTTTAATAAAACTGATGCATCTTCATCATTTGGATCTTGCGACACTAACTTACCACGCACTGCCAATTCCAAAATCAGCTCACGCAGTTTTTTAATGCCGTATAAATCAAGCTTGCTGCTGGTACCACGACCTGAGGTTGATTTGGTTTGTACCGCAGAGGTCCAGATATCAATATGTTGTGTAATTAGGCTTTCTACCGACATGCTTACGCCTCACCATTAACAGAAGACTTAAGCGCATTACCAATAATGTCTTTTAATTGATTACGCAGCGTGGTGATCTCTTGCTGCTGCTGTTCATAGCTGGCAAGCAGTTCTTCAGGGTCGTAATTGACCACTTCATCCTGATAAGGGTTTTTAATATCGAGGTTGAAATTACGCTCGACAATGTCATCAATTGAGACTTTCCATGCGTGCTTGGTTTCAACACGGCTGGCAAAACCATCTTCTTCCGAACCCCACCAATCAATTTCGGTTTGGAACTCTTCAAACTTCATCGGTTTGGTTTTGTTGTAGTTCTTCACACCATCTGGATACGGGTGCTCATAGAACCACACGTCTTTAGTCGGCGTTCCTTTGGTAAAGAACAGAATGTTGGTTTTAATACCAGTGTATGGGTTAAATACCCCGTTTGGCAGGCGCACGATGGTGTGCAAGTTACATTCTTCGGTCAGTAACTTTTTAATCTTGGTTTTAACGCCTTCACCAAACAGTGTACCATCAGGCAGAACCACACCTGCACGACCTTTATCGCGCAGCACTTCAATAATCAACTGCAAAAACAGATCGGCAGTTTCACGAGTCTGCATTTCTGCTGGGAAGTTTTTCTCAATACCGTCTTCTTTAGTGGCAATCACATCGATATCACTTTCCCAGTTAGAAAGCGGTTTACTCAGTGTATTACCATGCTTAATCTGCACTGGCACTTCGACACCATGCAGCATCATATTGGTTACACACAGTAGATGTGGCAGCTGTTTTTTCTCCACACCACGGACCTGCTGCTGGAGTGTCTGATGGTCTTCTGCCGTTTTCACATAGTTATCTTTAACATGGTCAAAACTGCACGCAAGGAAACCACCAGTACCACACGCCGGGTCCATGATGTTCTCGCCCAGTTTAGGATCAAGACGGTCCACAATAAAACGAGTGACAGCACGAGGGGTGTAGAACTCACCAGAGTTACCCGCACTTTGCAGGTCTTTAAGGATTTGTTCATAGATATCGCCAAACAGATGACGTTCTGTCGAGCTGGTAAAATCGATTTCGTTAAGTTTGTTGATCACCTGACGCAATAAGGTGCCGTTTTTCATGTAGTTAAATGCATCGGTGAAAGCTTCTCGCACAACGTAACCACGCGGGTTTAAATCTAACGGCGCTGTCAGGTTTTTTAATCCATAGAAGAGTTCATCATTCACAAAATCGAGTAATTGTTCGCCCGTAATCCCTTCCGGATCTTGCGCCCAATTACGCCACAAAAATTTGGCGGGGATTGGGGCTTTATAATCATCCAGCTCAAGCTCTAATTCTTCTTCACGGGCATCAAAGATTTTTAGAAAGAGTAACCAAGACATTTGCCCTAGACGCTGCGCATCACCATCCACGCCCGCATCTTTACGCATGATGTCTTGAATCGATTTAATCACTGAACTGATTGACATAGTTTTCTCGTTTTCTTTTTGTCGTAATGTGTTGAATCTGAAACTATTTGGCACTTAAGCCGATTTTTCATCTAAACGGTAAATTTCCGCTTCGAGTTCTTGAATAGCTTGTTGATATTGAGGTTTGCCACCGAATCCCTGCTTGATGATCTCCATCATGCTGCCGATTTCAGTAAATGGCGCGACTTTCAATACCGTCATGTTTTCTACTTCTGAGAGACCTGCATCGGCGTATTTATCCAATAAGTTTTGAAGCACTTGCTGGGCAACCTCACCGTACTTGGTAAAGTAATTGCGCTTTTTGACATTCTCAGCCCGCTCTTTACGGGTTAAAGGCGGCATATCATAAACGACATGGCAGATCATATCGAATGGATCGAGCTCTTTACCGACTTCTTGCTCAAGCACTTCCCAAATCACCCCCATATCAGCCAGCTCGTCGATAATGGCTTGTTTGCGATCGGACTCTTGCCATCTCTTGGTAAACTCATCTAAGGATGCAAACTCTTGGGCAATGGTTTTACGGGTGTAGTCTTTGAAGGATTCCGTAACCAGCTTGCCATCGCTGTCGTAATATTGAATACGTTCCGCTAAAGCAGTCACGTCGACGCCTTTCACGTGGAACTTGCGCACACGCTCGGGTTCTTCTGTCCAGTCATCACCACCCCTTGATGTTGATGATGAACCATAAGTCGGATCGTATTCACCTTCGGGCTCCTGAATTGAATCCGGTTCGATATCTTCACCTTCAAACGGATCTTCATCATCTGCGCCATCCGTTCCCATGATGATGTCATCAATCGCGTCATCGTCTTCAAAATCTTCTGGCTCAGTCACTTTGACTCGTTCAGGCTCACCATCAAAGCGCTCATCAGCAAAGAGTTCGGTCGCTTTTTTGAAATCAAGAATGGTAAACCAAAGCTTATGATAACGGTCATCGATACGGGTACCACGGCCAATAATCTGCTTAAACTTAGTCATAGATTGAATACTTTGATCAAGCACCACCAATTTACAGGTTTTGGCATTTATGCCTGTGGTCATTAATTCCGACGTAGTCGCAATCACAGGGTATGGTTTTTTGGGATCACAGAAGTTTTCAATTTGTGCTTTGCCAATTTCATCATCGCCGGTGATTTTCATGACGTATTTTTCGTTTTTGGCAACTTGGTCTGGATTGAGATTAACCAACGCTCGACGCATACGCTCAGCATGATCGATATCGTTACAAAACACGATGGTTTTTGCCATCGGGTCGGTCTTTTTCAGGTAATTGGTAATGGTTTTTGCCACAAGTTCCGTACGCTCATCAATCACCATCGTGCGGTCAAAATCTTTTTGGTTGTAGATGCGATCTTCAATCACTTCACCGTTCAAATCAACCTGACCTTTGGTAGGTCGCCAGCCTTGTACATCCACATTGATATCAACACGAATTACTTTGTAAGGGGCTAAGAAACCATCTTCAATGCCTTGCTTTAACGAATAGGTATACAGAGGATCACCAAAATATTCGGTATTAGAAACTTCATCGGTTTCTTTTGGCGTTGCTGTGAGCCCAATTTGAGTTGCAGAGCTGAAATATTCCAAGATTTCATGCCAAGCACTGTCTTCATCTGCGCTGCCACGGTGGCATTCATCGACCACAATCAGATCAAAGAAATCCGGTGAGACCTGTTTATAAGCCTTTTGGTGTTCCTCCGGACCTGTTAACGCCTGATAGAGAGCCAAATGCACTTCATAAGCAGGATCAACAGTTCGTCCAGTGATTTTGGTCATTGCAGTATCAAATGGTTGAAAATCATCTCTTTTTGTCTGATTGACTAATGCATTTCTGTCTGCAAGAAATAGAATGCGTTTGGCTTTTTTAGCTTTCCATAAGCGCCAGATAATCTGAAATGCGGTATAGGTTTTCCCCGTGCCTGTCGCCATAACGAGCAGGGCTCGTTTTTGACCATCGGCAATCGCTTCTACTGTTTTGTTGATTGCTTGCAGCTGATAGTAGCGCGGTGATTTATCACGACCATAGTCGTAGTAGTCTTGAGTAATGACAGGTAAATTTTCGGTTTTGAACCCTTTCCAAACACAGTATTTATCCCAAAGCTGCTGGGGTGTTGGGAACTCTTCTAGTCGAATATCTTTTTCTAACTGACTGGGATTGGTCTTATCATGAAAAACAAAACCATCGCCATTGGAAGCAAATACAAATGGCACTTCAAGCAAAGAGGCATAATCCAATCCTTGCTGCATTCCTTTACCGACTTCGTGCTTATTGGCTTTCGCTTCTATCACTGCTAGCGGCATACTGGGTTTATGGTACAGCACGATATCAGCCGACTTAACTTTACGTCGTGCTGCCATATTTCCTCGAACAATCACCTTACCGTCACGAAGTTTTACTTCCTGACGAATCTGGGTCATGTCATCCCAACCAGCACTTTTCACCGCAGGCAAAATGAACTTAGTAATGATGTCTGTTTCAGACAACTTTGCTTTATTGATATTTGCTTCCATGTAACCGACTCGATATGAAACCGTTTAGTTAACTAATATAACAAAATGGGTATATAAAACCGAGTGTTAATAGAAGTTCCCGCAATTTTCTATACTGAATAAAGGATTTATGAAATTAACATCTCCTGTTGAAATCCCGATTCCGGTAACTGTATTACTTTTAGTGCCGCCGTTATCGCATTTATTTTGCCTAACATCATTTCAGAACGTCCTTTTATCTGTTCAAAAACAGGCATTAAAAGTTCTTGTTTATCAGGGAACCTTTCCATCAGTTTATCGAATTCTTCTTTTTCATGAGAAGCAATTGAAAATTCACTTTGGTAACGTAAACGTTCTTTTTTTAGTGTTGCTATATAGTTATTGTTCTGAATATCTGTATTTTTCTGAACCATTACATTCGGCTCATTTTCTAAATATTTATATGTTTTGCATGCAAATGTTCCTAAAAAAAATGCATCTGTTTTAATATAAAGTTTGTTTCGTCCTTTCCCTGTCGTTTTCAAATATCCATTCAAAACAAGGCTGCTAACTTGCCGATAGATATACTTCCTGGCTTCATTATCATCTTGAAATCGATCCTGTGAGTTCTGAAGCTCATCACGAGCCTGAAGAACCGTAAAACGATCTAGTTTGTTCTTTATCAAAAGGTTATAAATTGGCTGACTTAGCTTTTTCGTTCGTTTCATTATCACTACCTAACACGACTAAAACTTAGGATTGCTAAGTATACAAAAATAAGTAAAACTTAGACAATCTAAGTTATCTATAGGTAGAAAAAGAATGTCTAAGTGGAAAACCCAATCCCAGCGAGGCTTAAAGCAGCACGAAAAAAAGCAAAAATTACCCAAAAAGATCTTGGGGTAAAAATTGGTATGGAAGAAAGTTCAGCAAGCGGTCGAATGAACCATTACGAAAAAGGTCGCCATGTACCCGATATCGGAACATTAACTCGAATGGCTGAAGAGCTTGGCGTTCCACTTAATTATTTCTTTTGTCAGGATGATGTGACAGCTGAGCTGGCTTGTTTGATTGATAAATTGAGTGAAGAAGAAAAGGAAAATTTACTGGCTCTTTTAGAACATAAGAAATTAGCTCTTTAATGGTTGTTTACTCAACAACATATTAATAGGTAAAAGGTCTGTAAACGTTCTATCGATTAACTTACCTTCTTTAAATTGAGCGTCTTTATCGTACCGAGTTCCAATACTCAATTCTCGGACCTTAAGCTGATCTAAAGGACATTTAAATGGATTATCTTCATTAGGATATCTTGAGCTGAATGTCGCTTCTAACATTCCTTTATCTATAGTACCTGCGGATTCACATAGTGCATTTAATAGTGCGTCAGATAGAAAATGTTTTAATGCCCGACATTCACCACGACACACAGCAAATAACGGCAATAAAATTTCATCAGAAGTCAGATTGGGGCGTTCATCAAACCCCATTCGTGCAGCTAATCCAGAAACAAATTTAGCAAAATGAATCTTTCCTAATTTATCTGGCAGTAAAGTTTCCTTATTTTCTGATATTTTAAATAAATGAAAGTAATCAAGATTTCGACGCCATCCTAATCGAGAACTCCATTGAGGTTCTTCAGCAAGTAACGATGAATACGGCATTCCAACCAATGCAAAAGAAACTTTGGCTTCCTCAGTTATCATCTTGAACGTATTTGCGATGGTTTGCCTTTCTTCTGCATCTTTGAATTCAATCAGTTCCTGTATTTCATTTACTATGATTAGTTTTACATTTTTATCAGTTAGTGTTCTTATAACACCTGCAGTTAAAGAACCTTCTTTATGTGATCGCCTTGTCCGATTTGACTTAATATCATCAAGATCAAGAAGAAAACGCTCTAAAGTATTCTGCTCTTTAATCTTACTGGGTATTCGGGTATTCAACACGGGCATTTCAGCCCATCGACCTTTTTTGATAGTAAACTTTTGCAGATAGTTATGAATGAGAGCACTTTTACCGGCTCCAGTATCACCAGTAAGGAGCAAAGATTCTTGTTCTCCACCTACAGTACTATTAAACATTAGCCTGTCAAAAATAGTATAAATTTCAGTAATCTGTGGATATTCAACAAAACACTCCCGAAATTCACTTAACTGATTTAATTGTCTATCGGTCAGATTGAACATTTTAGTATCCATCTATATCACTTAAATCAATATCATCAGCCAAGTTATCGGAATCAGACACATTTAGGACAGAAGGTAATTTGGCCTTATCTTGCCTATTTGCAATAGATACAGGACCTTCACTACCTACCTTTTTGTATTTTGCTATTTTGGATAAATTAGTTGTTTTGGGCTGCGTTGATCTGTTCTGTTTTTTATTGCTCATACGCTCCAATTCACCATCGATTCGTCTATCTATGTATAAATAAGTGTCAGCTAAAGATTCTTCATTTTTTTGTAAACGCGTATTCAATCGTTTCACAGCACAAATTCGTTCATGTTGATACAAAGACACTCCCTCAATATGACCTGAATTCTTGATCACAGGCACTTTGAGATACTGCTTATCTTCTTCTAAATACACATAAATATGACTGATATTATCAGGATCCGTTTTTACTTTTAATGTAGCTCCTTTTTTATTCACTTTTGCAGAACGCTTTTTATAGGCAACAAGTTCTTCAGAATCATATCTTAAGTTATGAATCCTTATTCCATCTTTTCCTAAAGTGCGTGTATTTAATATTCCTAGCTCTATTTTTAACTGTTCAGCTTCAATTCCATCATAAAAATTTGGTCGCCATTCCGATTCAAACCACTTGTGATAAGGGATTCTTCGCTCTTTTGAATCTGGCTTCATGTGGAAATAATCAATCACCCATTTGTAGAGCAATTCTAAAAAAACAGAAACACGAACAACGGCATCCTTCTTAGGATCATAATCTTTTAACTCATTAATATTATTGAATGTTTTGCCAGGCAAGCGGCTGAATAACAGCTTATAGAATGAGTCAAAAGCCTTTTCGACATGTGGCTTTTCCCACGGTTTTGCAGCTTTGGTATAAATAATGTCAGATACTAATGGTTTCAGAGCTGACTCCAGGCTTTGACTCCAAAATTCAGCGCCATTATCAACGACCAAGTAAGTAACCTTTCCATGACAAGGCCAATCATGTTCAATTGCCGGAAATTTTCTTTTTACCCAGTCTTTTTTTAGTGTTGCGTTTAAAAATGCCGAACGAACCGATTCGTAACTAGGATCTCTGAATCCAACATACAAACCAACAATGCAATCACTATATCGATCATACAATATAGTTAGATAAGGTCTTCCCAACGGTAAATTTAATTCATCATCAAGCAAAATAACTGGTGCTGGAGTATGGTCAATTTCTACATACTCCATGGGATAGGTTGCTGGTCTAATATGGTCAACCATCTTAAATTCACGATCAGCATATCGTTTCCCATACCGAGCGACAGCTACATCATAAGGAGGCAACTCATCAACTCGGTTATAAAAAGTACGCTTACTAATCGGCTTTATCTTTGTAACAGTATTTCTACGATTTTCTTCAATCACCCTTGATTTGTAATACTCAAACGCTTCGGCAACTGCCAACCTTTCTTTGGTTAAATACTTTTTAGTTATTGCTTCATCAACAAGCTGTTGGGAATCCTTCTTTTTATTTCGATTCCCCTTTTGTTTATGCTTTGGTGCCAATGAGAAAATATCTCTACCAGATTCAAAATATGCAGATTTCCATTCAACCAATATTCTCCAAGTCGGTACCCACTTACCAGTTTTACTTTTATAAGAATTTAGCAACGGCAATAAATTCCGTTCAGTCCAGCCGCCAGTGAGACGTTTTTCCACGTAGTTCAATATGTCTAGACGATCAAGCGCCTGTTGCTGTACTTCTGAAGACAAAGTATCAAAAGAAGGTTCAAATTGATTATCTATTGAATTGAAGAATTTGGTAACGTTTTGAGAAGGAGTATCTACATTTTCATCAATAAATTCATCAACAAATCCGAATAGGCCACTATCGCTATCCAGAGGTTCATCAACACCAGACATAATTACTTAACCCAAAGCTTTCTTTGGTTAGATCTGTTTTTATTTTTCCTGACGATAACCAACACAACGCACTTATCAGGGTTTCATGCTCAGTCAAACCTAAAGCTTCTGAAATATCATAAAGCTGTACTTTTTGTTTTCGCTGAATATATTTAAGAACATACCTTTCAGCCTCAGTCACTGTATGTAGACCAGAGTAACGATGTAACAACTTTAAATTGTTGAGTATTGGATTTATCCGGATTTGCTTCTCAGTAATTAACCGTAACTCGTATCCGTAATCAGCCATAGCAACCCTTTTCTTTTCAGTAAATCTAGCTCTAAAATCTGGCTTCGAGATCTGGCTAGAATGTTTTACTTCAACCAACAAATCCTGTTTTGAAGCACTAGAAACCAAAAAATCTGGAGTATAGCGGCAACTTCTTCCATTAAAACAATAAGCTAAGTTAATTGGCTGAGATGAAAAACTCTGAACATCGGGGTTGTATTCGAGGTGAAAACAAAAGTCGAATTCAAGAACGGACATTGTTCGCACAACAGCATCATTCTTCAAGCTCATAAACTTGCTGATGTTGTGTACATGGGAAGATTTTTTGGTTTGGTCATACATAGCGTTATAACTTTGTTGTAAACCTACAACAAAATGTAGTCTATGCTGACTTAGTGTGCAAATTTGCTGAGTCATTTTGCAATTGTTGCTGACTTATTTTGCACGTATCAAATGGGTGGAAGCCCCAGCCACATCCCGGCACACACGTCATTCGCTGTGGCTGCTTCCTTCCGGACCTGACCAGGTTTACGAACTAGTGTTGCGGGAGGACCAGAGCCTCCATAGGTCACTTCAGTATTTTTCGGTTACCGAAGAGTGATGAGGATTATCAATCATCCCATGACTGAATGCAACCCTATCACAAAGAATTTACAGGGTTTGCGATTCAAATGCTTAGCATTTAAACAAACCGCTGAAAATACCAACGCCAATCGTGATATTTAGTGATTGCCCGACCACCCTTGAGCCATATCAGCGTATATTTCCCCTAAGACTTCTTTTAGTGGTATCGTTTTCTTGCGGCTAAACGACGCTCCCAGAGACAACGTCACAGGAAAACTTTGCTCTCGTTCTGAATCAACATAAATAAAGTTCTCAATGCGTTCTATAAAAGTGTTCACGTTATCAGGACTAATAACATCGACTGCAACAAATTCATCACCGCTAAACCGGTAACAGTGACCTGGCCAATTTTTCTTCATCCTTTTAGCCAGTTCTTTCAGTACCTTATCACCCACTTCAAAACCATATGTCTCATTAATTTTCTTAAATTGCTCAATTTCAACATAAACAATACTGATATCTTTAGAAACACCTTTTGCAAAACGGCGACACAAACTATTACGGTTACGTAATTTTGTTAAGGAATCCATGATGAATTGGCGCTGAATCAAATACCCCGTAACAATAAGTAAAATAACCACCATTACTAAATTTATTTGATCATTTTTTTGGTAATGTTTTTGCAGTGCAAGATTAGAACGCCAATCCGGTCGAAAATCGTATTTGGCAACAATTCTAGAGGTATCGATAATTTGAATTGCTTGTGAAAACAGTTTCGATAATTTAGCACCTCTGTCATTTTTAGTAAAACCGACAGCAATATCAAACTGGCTAAATTGACCGATTAATTTATCCACTTCTAGTGGCAATATTTTCGGTGATTCACGCAGCACTTCAGAAAAGTTCGCCTCAGTTAAAACGATATAATCAACATCGCCATCAAGCAGCGCTTGGATCTGTTTTTTCTGAGAGGTAAAACGCACCAAAGATTTATGAGGCAACATTTGATGCAACATTTCCTCAAAATAATCTTCTTTGATGACTCCGATACGTTCAGAGATCAGTTCAGAAATATCTTTATATGTACCTTCTTTATATCCTTCGCGCTTAATCAGTAATGCCTTAGGATGATAATAACTATCGCTAAAATTCACGATGCTTTTACGCTGCTGCGAAACGGTAATAGGCGCCAATATATCGATTTTATTATTACGTAGATCGTTGAACATACTTGCCCAACTTTCTGATGGTTTACTAGTGATTTCACACCTTATCAGCAGCACATCACACGCCTTCATGACGACATCAGCACTGATACCTTCGACATTACCGTTACTATGATAAGTGGCATACTGTGGTAAATTTTCAAACTTAACTTTAAGTGGCAGCTGTAAATTCAAACCACTTTCATTAACAGCTTGACGCAGTGCTTTTCGGCGTAATTCAAACTGATAATTACGCACGGTATGACGCAATATTTCTTGAGACTCCGAAGAATAAAGGAAATGCTCCATCACTTTTAACATTTCTTGATGTTTACCTTTGGTCGCGATAATCGACACAGGTTGAACATGAAGTTCTTTATTCACTAATTGCGCACTGTAGCCGTGTTTTAACATTGGCTTGAGGCTATTTATCGGACCAATTACACCATCAACACTTCCAGAATTTAATAACTTCTGAGCTTCAAATATGCCATGGAAGTATTTGATATGTATAAATGGAAATGTTGATTTTAAACGTTCGTCATAGACAGATTTTTCAGGCACAGCGATGCTTTTCATCGTCTCTAACGGACGAAACTCGCGGCTAAACAAATAAGTATAGTCAATATTAGTTGGGCTAGAAAAGTCGAATACTTTCGCGCGCTGCTGCGTGAATGTCACATTCGCAGCAAAATCACTGTCTCCAACCTGAACAGAATGCAGCATCGCTTCAAAACTGGTGTAAGTTTTGAAGCGAATATCAAGATTAAACTGATGGGCTATTGCGTCGAACATAATGCGCGCAACGACATCATCAGATTGAGAAGCAACGGTGTAACTTTTTTGATTAGGCGTAATATCGGCGTGTACTTGGAACGAACACAAAAGTACAAGCAACCAACCGCTAAGGATCAGTTTATAATGCATGGACGTTGTTGTTTATTTTGTTATCAGTATATTGTGAATGCATTATATAGAAACATCTCAGCAATACCTAAACTAAACACGCCCATATCATTAATTTTTTACACTTATTTGCAAGAAATCGATTTCACGCAACAATGTATTTTGTTTATTGTTCCATCTGTTCTTCATTACTTCGCAAAATATAATCTGTCATCCATGCGGTAACAAGTAAGCACATCCAAACCACAAACACGGGATTGGGTACGTCTAAATCGGGAGATAGTACAAATGTTGCAAACCCAACCGAAGGTAACGTCCAACACAATAACGTGTGCCAACAAAATTCCGTATCTTTAAATGTTGAACGAATCGTTTCCATAGAAGCCATAATGCCCACCACTGTTAATGACAAGAGCGCGGAATATTCCAAGCCTGCCATCCACAGAGGTACGACTAAAAGAAGCGTCCACCAACTGTGACCTTTTCTAGGTTTCCAACTGCGCGCTGCCCACCACATGAGCGAAACAGAGACCAATTGAACCACGGTAACCCAAGGTGTGCCGCCTAGTTTCCCAGCCGATTGAGTCACCATAATTCCCACTTCAAGCGTTATCGTAATTAGTGCACAACAAGCAATGACGCCAATATTGCTGCGCGGTGAAAACGCAACCATCAGCAGTGGGAATAACACCCAAACACTTACTGATAAAGAAGCCGGTTGATAAGCGAGCGTCATTCCATACGCTGCCATCGATGCCAATAAAACAAATCCTGATATTCCACCTCGTGGTAAAAACCACAAAGCCGGAATCAATAACGAAATAAACGGTATGTCATTACCGCTTAACCCCATCGCTCTCGCACAAACAATCGCCAATAAGGTTGTCATTCCAAATTGAAGAATAGAAAATACCATTTTGATCCCCTGTACCTTTCCTTGGTAAATAATCGTAGTAGGACTTTTTTAGTATGGATCAATTTTTTGCACATATCTTCTATGTTATAGCGAGAATACCCAAAGGTAGTATAACCACTTATGGTGAGGTTGCCCGAATGGCGGGCTTTCCCGGTTATGCTCGACAAGTCGGTAAAGCCTTGTCTAACTTACCTGCAGGCTCGACTTTGCCATGGTACCGAGTTGTTAATAGCCAAGGGAGAATCTCACTAAAAGGGGACGATCTCTTACGTCAACGTGAGAAACTTCTAGCAGAAGGGGTCGACGTTTCGCCAGATGGCAAAATATCATTGAAGCGATTTCGCTGGGACCCAAATCAGGATTAACTTGCTTAAATCGCATAGAGTGACGTACTGTTTAACAATGTTAGTTTAAAGGAATTTCCTTATTCATGAGCCAAGCCCTTTCAGAATTGTTGGACTTACTGAAGTTAACGCCACACGAAAATGGCACCTATGTAGGTCAAAGTGAAAATCTCGGTTTGCCCCAGGTTTACGGCGGTCAAGTGATCGGCCAAGCATTGTCAGCGGCACGTTACACGGTTGAGAATACTCGCACCGTTCACTCCTTCCATAGCTATTTCCTCTACCCAGGTGATATATCCAAACCAATTTATTACGATGTTGAGCGCCTTCGTGACGGAAGAAGCTTCAGTACTCGACGTGTGAAAGCGATGCAAAATGATCGCCCTATTTTCTATCTAACCGCGTCGTATCAAGAGATCAGTGAAGGGTTTGAACATCAATCTGCAATGCCTGAAGTACCAAAACCAGAGAGTTTAGCGTCTGAACGAGATATCGCCTCGCAGATTGCCCACTTATTACCCGAGCCACTTAAGACAACATTTTGTGGTGAACGCCCAATTGAAGTGCGGCCTGTGAATATTGTAAATCCAATTAAGCCTGAAAAAATGGCACCTAAACAGCATCTTTGGATTCGCGCTACGGGTGAATTGCCCGACGATCAGTTAATCCACCAATATTTACTTGGATACGCATCTGACTGGGGTTTTTTAGTCACAGCCCTACAGCCACACGGTGTTTCACTGCTGACTCCAAAATTTCAGGTGGCAACAATCGATCATTCTATTTGGTACCATCGCCCTTTCAAAATGGACGAATGGCTACTGTTTGCTATTGATAGCCCAACTGCCTCAAATGGGCGGGGACTTGTTCGTGGAGAGATTTATTGCCAAGACGGCACCTTAGTCGCTTCTGCGGTTCAAGAAGGCGTGATGAGATTTAAGCAAACGTAATCCAATAAAAAAGTTCTCTTATACCTCTTTACCTTTCCCTAAGGGGAAGCTTTATAGTGAATTCAGTGACAAACTTAAGGAGGAAGAGATATGAGCTGCTGTAACAAACCACCAGCAGGCGGCACTCCGGAAATCGGCCCATTACTGAAAGTATTTGCTGGTTTACTGATTGTCGTTTTTCTAATCGCTTGGATTTTTGGCTAAATCATTGTTTAGTTAATTTGGATATAAAAGGCCCGCTATTATACCCAAGTAACCTCAAGATGCTGTTTCAGCGAGAATGGTTTCGCTCTTAGGCAAGGCACTGATTTGAAGACATAGTCATTCTACGTTGAAAATCAGTAACACAGCCTAGGAGCGAATAAAACTCGCCNTTTGGGAGCTCATCAACAAACCTATTTCTGCGCTCAATCACGTTGAAAAGGAATAACCATTCCTGCCGTGATTGAGCTTGACCTGGGCTCGTTGATGAAGCTATGAATCCTGCATCTTGAGGTCATTTGGGGATATTATTGCGGGCTTGCATATTAGAACTAAGCAGAAATACTGAATCGCGCCGTTAACGCGTGTAAATCTTGTGTACGATTTAACAATGAATCCATACCGCGCTCACCTTCTAGCGCCTCTTCCGCAACTTGCTGAGTGATCTCATTCACTCGTTCCATACTGCGGCTGATATCATCCGATACTAGACTCTGTTCTTCTGATGAGGTCGCAATCTGAGTGCTCATGTCTTCCACTCGTTTAATTGTTTCGCTAATTTGCTCAAACGCTTGTTGTAATTCTTGAGCACGAGAGATAGTCACTTGCGAGAATTGCTGGCTTTCTTCCATTGAACGTAACGATTCATCCGCGCCGACTTGCAAGCGACCAATTAACGTTTCGATTTCTTTAATTGAGTGGTGAGTTCGACTCGCTAAATTGCGCACTTCATCAGCCACAACGGCAAACCCTCGACCTGATTCCCCCGCCCGAGCGGCCTCAATCGCGGCATTCAGCGCCAACAAGTTAGTTTGCTCAGCCACGCCGTTAATCACATCCAATATTTTACCCACATCATCACTTTGCTGTTTTAGTTCATGCATAGACAAAGTACTGCGTTCGACGTTTTCAGCCAAAGAACGCATTTGAAGCGTGGTATCGTTCACCATTTCATGGCCATCAAATACAATCGTGCTTGCTTCTTGAGTCGCATGCGAAGCTTGCTCTGCATATTTTGCTACTTCAGCGACTGTTGCACTCATTTGATTCATCGCGGTTGCGACTTGTTCACTCTCTTTTTGCTGATTCTGCATACGTGCTGAATTATCTTTGGAAGATTTAGAGAACTGCGATGTGGCAGCACTTAATTCACCCGATAAAGTAGAAATTTCACTGATTAGCCCGTGCAACATTTCAGTCATATGCCCGATCGTGCTTTGCAGCTGTCCCAATTCATCTTTACGTTTTGTCGATACTGTATGAGTCAAATCACCATCGGCAATACGGCGGGCAATTTTTACTGTCTCATTTAATGGCTTGGTGATCATATGCCAAATAATCCAAGCAGCAATAGCACCGAGAATCACAGCAATAGCCGTGACAACAGATGAGGTCACTATCGCTTTGGTTCCATCAAGTTCCGTTTTTTTATTCTGGCTATCGATTAAACGACCTAGACTAGAAAATATTTGCCCCCCTTTATCCTCTACTGCCTTCGATGCCACTTGATAATCACTATTGAGTTTATCGAATCGGCGCACTTCTTCTTGATAAGCAACTATCTGTGATTTCATACCGTCATTAGTGAACAGGCTTAACGCACTACTCGGTAAAGCGTTAATTAACCCTTGAATTTTTTCACCTAATAAAAGTGTGCTGCTAATGTCAATTTTCTCTGACGTATGAGCGAAAATAGCCGTTTCGTTTAAATATCTGCTTAGGTCAAAAAGTATTGTTCGGATTTGTTCTATTTCACTATTCGTGAATGTTTTATCATTTGCAGAAATAGCTTCAAACGCAGCTTTGACATCTTTCACACCACTAACATAACTTCTATCAATATCTTGCTTTAATTTATTTTTTTCATTGAGCTTTTTAATTTGCAAATAGATATTATTAACCNTTATTAACCAATACATCNGTATTTTTTATTGACTGGTCGAATTCATCAAGGTCCTCTTGATCAACGTATAGTTGACGTTCATTCACTAATTCACTTTTCAACTTAGCTAAGAGATCTAACGTTGCTTGCTTGTTTTTATCACTATCTTTCATCACATAGTCATTAAAATTTAATTTAGCTTGTGATAGTAAAAGATTCATACTTAGTGCTGCGGATACTTTTTTTCCGCGCTGTTTTACAATATGAAGGCTATAATCTCCGGCCAGCGCAACCACCACAGTAAGAATAAGGACTAAACCAAACCCTACACCTAGCTTGTAGCCTACCGAACGATTCTCGAACCAAGAAATAATGAACGACATACTTTAAACCTTAATTATAATTAGAGGAATTATGCCGAGCTGATGAAGAGAACAAGGAAAAATTGTAATCCGTGCGAATAAACAACCTGACACAATGGCCGGCCATTATATACAACGAATAAACTAATACAAAATAATTTAAAATAACAAATAGTTTTATTAATAAATGTAATTATACCTTATCAATATAACGACAATTAATACAACCATCAGATATTTATATGTTTAGATCAAAATATATTAAATAGGGAGCTCCGTTGTATATTTTAATGACTCCATTGAAAATGTTGAGGTAACATTATTTATTCCATCGATGCTATTAACAAGTTTTTTATAAAAAAGATCAAATTTATTCATATCTTTTGTAATGACTTTCATCATGTAATCATACTCACCCGCCATGCGATAGAACTCCATTACCTCAGGAAACTCTTCAACAGCGCGGACAAAGTTTTGATACCACTCATGTGAGTGGTCATTCGTTTTAACCATAACAAAAGCTATAAATGACAAGTTCAATTTATCTGCATCCAATAAAGCGACCTGTTTCTTAATAACCCCACTCTCTTCAAGCTTCTTCAATCGCTTCCAGCAAGGAGTTGTGGTTAGGTTTACAGCTTCTGATAACTCGCTCAGTGATAAATTGCTGTTACTTTGCAATAACGACAATAGGTGTCGATCTGTTCTATCTAATTCCATCATCTGACTCATCGGTTATATACCCTAGTAACCACAAGATTAAGTTCTGAATCCTGAGTCTTAAAGTTATTGGGATATAGAAAAATATTCTCCAAACTATCATAAACAAGTAATTGAACAACTACCTTGTTATTTTTGGCGTAATAAAACATCTATCTAGTCCGGATTTTCCAACCTATGTGTAAGTATCCAGCCTGTTGATCTGCTTCTTAACGACCATTAAAAAAGCAACAAATTTGAATAGCTCGCAGCTTTATAGACCAACAGGCATTAATACGCTGATAAATATGGAATTTTATCGCTATGTAAATCTTAGGTTGAGGTCTTAACACATCACTGACAACCTTCTTACAGCCGCTGTTGAAAGGATGACTACCACCTGACTCTCCTAACATTCGTTTGCTGGATAATGCATTCCACAAAACAACAACACATCCGTTTGTATTTCAAACAGAGAAAGGATTAAACGATGAAAAAGTCGATTTTGGCATTGAGTGTATTAACTGTAATTTTGGCTGGTTGTGATGGCAATTCAGATAAAACTGAACCTAAAGCAGACCAACAACCATCCGCTACCGTTGAACAAAACGCTTCACCTGCAGCATCTGGTGATATTTCACCAAATGTTAATGAGCCAACTAGCTCTGCCCCTACGGCTGTTGATCCCCTACAGAAAAAAACAAGTGATCTAGATTGGCAAGGAAGTTACCAAGGTTCACTACCTGGTGCTGATGGTAAAAATGTAGATACCACAATCACTTTAAATGAAGATCAAACCTTTACCATGACTCAACAGATTGATGGTAAAGATAAAAAGACCGAAGGTAAGTTTGCTTGGTCTCCAGAAGGGACTACATTAAGCTTAGATAACGGGAAAGGAAAACCAGAGCAATATGCTATCGAAGATGGCACGCTCATTAAGCTAGATGCAGCAGGCAATAAAGTTTCTGGTGATATGGCCTCTCAATACGAGCTACATAAAAAATAAGTATCAAATAGCACGATAAATTGAATATTTATTAATACATTAATCATTAATAAATACATATGCGTATTCATAATAAAAACGCTGGCTAATGTCAGCGTTTTCTAATTTATCAATATTAAACACTATTCTTATTGGTCAGGATC
>NZ_WEKT01000036.1:0-50301 GCF_009874545.1 Vibrio eleionomae
TCTTCCCGCGAGTCCAAATACGCTTTATGCCGCTGACTGGGTTGATTGGTTTAGTTTTCTGGATAAAGAGAAGCGGTCTTTCTATTCGACATACGCAGAGGCCAGCGAAGCCACGATAGGATTGGGCATTCAATCGGGACCAGAATATCAGCANCGTTACAAAGAAGATGTGCGTCTTCCCGCGAGTCCATATAAGCTTTATGCCGCTGACTGGGTTGATTGGTTTAGTTTTCTGGATAAAGAGAAGCGGCCTTTCTATTCGACATACGCAGAGGCCAGCGAAACCGCGATAGGATTGGGCATTCAATCGGTGCAAGAATATAAGCAGCGTTACAAAGAAGATGAACGCCTTCCCGCGAAGCCAAGGCAGGTTTATGCCACTGAATGGGTTAACTGGATTCACTTCTTATTGCCCAGAGATATATCTAATCTAAAACAGTTCAAAACAGCATGTGCGATTCTAAGAATCAAAGACTCATCTCAATACAGAGTTACACAAAAGAACTATCCTCAATTACCCTCCAAACCTGAAAAAAGAATACCTGACTGGAGCAATTGGTATGACGCTCTCGATATACCAAGGCTTTATGGATATGACGAACTAGCAGCTTTGGTTCAAAGCAAAGGAGTTTGCAGCCTTGCAGAGTATGCGAAGCTTCGAGCTGAATCCAATGATCCTAGAATGCCAGCAAAACCAGAAGAGAATTATCAAGGAAAGGGTTGGACTAACACCTTTGACTTCTGGGGAGTTAAACGACCGTATCAAGTGAAATACTTTACGGATGAATGGTCTTTGTGGGCGGAGACGATAAAAGAGTTTCTCAAGTCTGCACGTGGCGGAGATACCAAAGCGAAAGACTTATGTGAATTTGTTCGTGAATACATTGAGCCAAATGGTTTTGAAACATCCCCGTTGGAGTTTCTCACACGTGGCTCGACAAACATTCAACCAATGCTGAATCTGTTTGAACAAGTTCCAGTGACACGAAGAAAAAAATGGGCGTTTTCAATCAATGAGTTCTTAGATTGGATTATCTCGAGTTATCTTATTTTGGAAGACACAGAGACCGGAGAAATTACTCACATCAAGGATGCCAAAAACCCATTTAGTCACATTAATTTTAATGGAGAAACTGCGCCTCAAGTTGTCAATGAAACAGATAAGATGGCTCTGCCTTATCAATATGTAAAAGCAGGGCGAGAGTGGATATTTCCATTAGACTCGGTAGAGAAAAAGCTAAGTTATTGGGATTTAGCTCATTTGCATCGTTTTTCATCAGACTGGGTGCAGGTCAACGATAGCTCTCTCCTAGATAAAAACGACCCTGATTGCGTTTTCAAAATTGAAAATGGGAAAACCTATCTTTGGTTTCCAACATACTGGACCTATACGTACTCACTCATGCAACTCCCTGCGAGAGGGATGCAAATAGTCTATTGCGACTCTGGGGAGGCAGATCAAGAACTCGCCGACTTTAAAAACAATAAAGTCGTTTGGAAGAAAAATAGGACTATGTTAGCTGGCCTAACCAATCGTCAGAGCATGGTGAGTAAGTCAGGGCAAGGAGAGTTCGGTGTCCATTATACATCCAACAAAACTAAGTTTGATGGTTCGGGCTACACAATTCCCTTCATGCCCCTAGATCTAGCATATTGGTTAGTAAAGCTTAGAAAGTGGCAACAGAAATATAATCCACTAAAGGAGCCAACGAAATGGCTTGATTGTGAGCGCACCAATCTAAACGAAGTTCAGCGTAAGCAAAAAGGGGCGAATTGCTTTTTATTCCGGGACTATCTAGAAAGAGAGCCAGGCACATTTGGTGGCAGACTAACGACACGGCTTGCAGCTGCACTATATTTCTCTGCAAAAAATGATATTACAACGGCTACCTACAAAGGATTGAAATACAATCAATCGATCAAAAAATTGGAAAATAGTCAAACGATACCACTTTCACACTTTAAATCCCCTTACACTCCACACTCAATGCGCGTCAGTTTGATCAACGCTTATGCGTATGAGTTCGGCATTCCTTTGGAAGTCATAATGAAATTGGTCGGCCATTCCAGCATCATAATGACCATCTACTATACCAAGAGCGATAAAACAGGCAGCAACTTACGAGAGAAAATGGAGTTGGGAGAAAAGGAGGCGATGAGCAAAGCAACGCAAACGCTCAAATCCTTTGTGGAACAGCAGAGAATTGAAGAGGTTAAATCACAGTTAGTAGGTTCATCTATGGATCTACTAAGTTCACTCGACAATGCTCGCCCGGCCTCTAGCTATTTATGGAAAGACTTTGGTATCTGCCCTGTAGGAGGTGCTTTTTGTTCAGAGGGTGGCTGTCCCGTAGCCACCAAAGCCAACATATATCACCCTGTACCAGCAGGTTATTTGGGTGAACAGAACTGTTTTCAGTGTCGATTCTTTATTAGCGGCCCTGCTTTTTTGGTTGGACTGACTGCCATATTCAATGAGATAAGCCTAGCCGTAAACACGCAATCTATACGTTACACTTCTCTTGAGCAGGAGATTGATAATATTGCAGAGAAGATAGATGTCATTGATCACCAACTTTACAAAATAAAAGCGGATAGCTTAGAGAAGTCTGCTCTGGAGTCTGATAGACGTAAGTTAGTTGGACAACGTATGCACTTGAACTCGGCAATTGAAACACGAGCGAAGAAGCTAGATTTGTACCTCTCAGACATGAACGCAATTCACCGACATATACATAATTGTCAAACTCTTATGCGTGCTCCTAAAGAGAACAAGGAGAATCACTATCAGCTTATTGTTCCGCATGAATTCACATTAGATGTAGAGTTGGATGAAGTAAGCAATTTTCATCAACTATCAGAAGTGTGTTCGAATGCAGAGCTGTACCATAGCTGTAGCGACGACTTAGCGGTAACAAGACGCTCCCAAATGATCGACAAAATGATGGTCGAAAACGGTATCCAGCCGCAACTTTTTTTACTATCAGAAACAGAGCAACTCTTAGTGGGGAACCAGTTAACAGAGTTGATGCTGGCAAGGTTGAAAGGTTGGGATAACGTCGACCGTCTTATGGATGGGAGTTTGACTTTAAAGGACCTATCGATAGATAACAATTTTGATGAAAAGACTATTCGAGAATTGTTTGAGAAGTCGAAACCACTAAAAAGGATCGGTTAGCATGTCAACAATTACTCCTGAGCAAGTACTGAATCAGCTAAAAAAGAAAGCCTCCACTCGAGTACAAAACTCACTAGAGGCGGTGTTCACCATATGCAAGGAACAACAAGAGCGTGGATTGAATGACTTTAGCTATTCCACGATAGCCCGCCTTGGAAAAGGGCGAGGAGTTCCAGCAGCACAAAGCATCCGCAACAAAACCGGTGAGTCGTACCGAACCTTAATTGAAAGCTTCACCTCTTCAACAAAAGACCAACCAAGGCCAGCACGAAACACCTCAAAAGGTAAGATGCACGCTTGGATAGATGAATTAGAAGACCCAGTAGTTAAGCTTCAAGCCAACATTCTCTATGCGCAAAAAAAAGAAGCAGAGCGACTACTTAATGAAGTAGTGCCAATCAACCAGGTCATTGAAGTGTTCGATAACGTCGATGTCTCTGTTGCGTCAATTAAGCTCACTGAGCTGGAACGAAGCGCATTGGAGTACCTCATTTCTAGTGAGTTTTTACGTAGACATCAATTGGAGGTTGGAAAAAATGGCAGTATAGTTTCGAGTGATACTCAAAAGTCTTTTTTCCGTGTTGCGACCATCGATGCAATCAAAAAGGCGCTAAAAAACTTATAGATAACTTGGACTGTAGAAGTGAAAACAAAACTAATCACCAGAGAAGGTTACAACAAACTGAAAGCTGAACATGACCACTTATGGAATGAAAAACGACCTGAAATTACTAAAATTGTAACTTGGGCTGCAAGCTTAGGAGACCGCTCTGAAAATGCAGATTACACCTTCAATAAGCGTTTACTTCGTCAGATAGATAGGCGGGTCCGGTTTCTAAGAAAGTTTTTACCTGAAGTAACCGTTGTTGATTACTCTCCTCAACAAGAAGGTAAAGTGTTTTTCGGAGCCTGGGTTGAAATTGAAAATGAATCCGGTGATGTGATGAAATTTCGTATCGTTGGTCCAGAAGAAATCTATGGGGGCGCTAAAAATTTTATATCTATTGACTCTCCAATGGCGCGAGCGCTCTTGAAGAAAGAAGTTGATGATGAGTTTATCGTTCAGACTCCTGGTGGGGATAAAGAATGGTTTATCAACTCGATTACATACGAAAAATAAACTTGATTGGTTAATCTCGAATACAATCCAAAGTGCTGAACTAGAGTTGTTTATTGCTATTACGGCAACAAATCACGCACATCGCAACCAAGAATGCTTGCCAACTGGTACGCTTTTTCCAGTGTAATATTGACCTCTCCTCTTTCTATTCGACCGACATAACTTCGGTCGATGTCTGCTGAATTAGCAAGCTTATCTTGAGATAGACCCTTGTCTTTACGCATTGATCGTAAGTTTGCGCCGAATTTGATTGCTAAGTCTTTCATTTTTACAGGTTCTCAAAATGAAAGACTATCCTTTATTGCGGATCATATAACCACGGACTATAATCCGCATTTTGGTTTGAATTTGAACCCTTATGACGAATAAAACACTACTTAATGAATATATCTATACCCTACTCATAGAAGAGGGACTTGATGGGTTTACGGTGCTCTGTTTACGGGATGAACTATTAAAAATATCAGGAGAGTTCAACGACGTCGTAGAAGCACGTAAATTTCTTTATCGTCATCTACTACAGTTAGAGCAAAAAGGATTGCTTGAGACCAAAGGTCAAGGACGCAAAAAAACCTATCACAAATCAGAACTGTTCAAAACGACTGAATTTAAACCTAAAAGACGAAAGTCCCAAAAGATAGAAGCAGTAAAAAGAAGTCATAATAAGACTCTTAGTCTCGATGAACTCGTTTGGGAAAGACGAAAATATGAAGCTGAATTAGCGATAGCTTTAGCCGAGATTGAGGAATTTCAACTATTGTCTGAAAGGTTACCATCCCAGAAATCATCACTATTAAGACTTTCAGAAGAAACTAGAGAAAAATCTGTCAGATATCTTGCCAAGATTAATGTGCTTAATCAGGCCCTAAAGCTTAGTAATTATGTGGACATAAAATGTTAAGGCTATGGCAAAAAGGTTGTGTTGAATTGGCTTTAGAAAAGTATCTCGCTGGACATTCACATTTTCAGGTTCAGGCTACTCCTGGGGCTGGAAAAACGGTAACGGCAGCGGAAATCGCCAAGAGATTGTATAACCTAGACAAAATAGACTTAGTTCTCTGTTTTTCTCCATCATTAACGATCGCTGAAGGTATCAAAAATACCTTTTCATGGCGATTGGGATGCTCTTTTACCGGAGGGCTAGGTTCAATAGGTGGATCGTTTACTTATCAAAGTATGAAATACCTTAGAAAAAGTTTTTGGGAAACAATGAAAAAACACCGTGTACTGGTCGTGTTTGATGAAATTCATCACTGCTCAGGTGATGAAGTTGACAATGCCAATGTATGGGGTGAACAGATTCTGAGAAAGATTCAAGGAATTGCTGCGTTTACATTGTCCTTATCCGGCACGCCATGGCGGTCAGATTTACTGCCAATTACATTAGCACAGTATTCTGACGCAGAAGGTCGTATCCAATGTGATTACCAATACGGTTTAAAGCAAGCGATTATGGATAAGGTCTGTCGCTCACCCAAAATTGTACTAATCGATAACGATCATCTGTCTATTTCTGAAAGTGGACAATCAAAGTCATTTTCGTCCATTCCAGACCTTTTAAAGCAATCAGCAACGTCGTATCAAAGTATTTTGCAGAATGTTGATGCAATGACCTATGTGCTTGGCCTTGGATGTAAAAAGCTGGCCGAAATACGTATGGATAACCCTAATGCCGGAGGTTTGGTTGTTGCTTCATCTGTAGGACATGCAATCGAAATTCAGAAAGTTTTGGCTGAGACATATGAGCAAAGTACAGAGATAGTCACTTACTATCATGAAAATCCATTAGAGAAAATCAATGGGTATCGCAACGGAACGACTCAATGGATTATCAGCGTCGGAATGATTAGTGAAGGGACGGATATTCCACGTCTACAAGTTTGTTGCCATTTAAGTTTCGTGAAAACAGAACTTTATTTCAGACAAGTTTTAGGGCGGATTTTACGAACGAATGAATCCCCGAATCAACAGGCATGGTTGTACACTTTCGCTGAAGAAAGTCTGGTGAGTTTTGCTGAGCAGATCGAACAAGATATTCCAGACTCATGCTTATTTATCAAACCAGATAATTTGCAAGATAGACCTCAAGTTTCTGTTTCGTCAGATCGCTCCCATTTCCCTGATCAACAAAAGAGAAAAACTGATACTGGGAAAATACAGCTTAGTTGGAATAAAGAACGTTCGGAAAAACAGTCAACCATATCAGCATACTCTGCTTCTTCTGGGCAGTTGAACTTAGGAAATTTCAGAGAGCGTGTAATCGCCGCATTTCTTTGAAAATTCAATGTGTTATTGTGGTAGCTAAGTGAATTTGGCCACTTAATTCGAGAAGCGCAATACCTGAAGTTATCCGTGAGGTGCTAATTTAGAAAGGTCACTGACACATTTATGCCCCAAAGTGTGTTACATCTCATGGTTACAATATTTGCGAGAGTTCCATTTTGACTCAATTCATCTAATACAGATATTGTGCAACTATACACCCTTCGAATTCCTATTAAAGAGGTAGCTATTGTGGCGGCAATTCAAGACCGTATTTCAGAAGTGCGAGACTATCTGCTTGTTCGATTAACTGATATACATGAGATTCAAGCTCATCCGGACAATCTCTCCGTAATGCAGGCCGTATTGTACTCATCCTTTATTGATGCATTAGGGGCTACACGATATGGAAGTAATGTTGACACTCGAGAACGCTTTACTCGCGTAATCATAGAGCATGGCAATTGGCTCGAAGCAGAAAAAATATGCCCAATGCATCTACATCGATTTTTGGATATCTCACCGGGCTTGCCCAAACTAAAACAACACTTGGCATCTTTACTCGATGATTGGAGAAACAATCAGGATGGCATGATTTTTCTAGATTTAGCTCCGACCAAAGATGAAATTGCGGAATTATGGCCGGACAATGGAGAAAAAAAACATTATAAAAAAACACTAAGCCATTTCACTTACGCAAATTTACTATACGGTATGAGAAATGGACTGTTACACCAACAGTATGCTGCTAAAGGTTTGTCTCCATTTCCGAAGGAACAAGAAAACGTACATTACATTTTCTGGAATAAACGTGAGTATGACGGTCACCTAGAGCTTATTTACCCTACTCAATTCTTGGCTAACCTATGTGATACTTTGCTCGATAGCGTCATGAATGACTTCGAAGCAAAGAATGAAAAGCCATGGGATATCGGTCATTTTCCAAATTACTTAATTGATGGGCTGTAACAAAATTGCCCCTAAATGAGTTAGCCACGTTACTTTCGGCTAACTCTAGCCCTCAAAGATTGACCGAATGTTAGTAATGCTACAAAGTGACTAGTTCATAATGGCGATTCATTCGTTTGGGTATAAATTATCATTTTCATCCAAAGTAACATGACCAATACTGTCTCTTACGATATTAATGGCGACGGACACTGCTTTCTCTAAACTGACGTCAAACCACTCTTTTGCTACAAGTTCCTTTCCTGTTTTTTTATTTCGTAGCTTTATTTCCTTACGGAATTCGTGAAGTTGGGTGTGGATCAGAGACTCTAGCCCCTGAACATTGATGTTATAACAAGGCAGGATTCTTAGTATTCTCACTGGCGCATAAAGGTAAGTACTTTCTGAATCAGCATTACGCGTTCGAAGTGGTGTATGGTTTGTTGTAACGCCTACCTTAATTAAATTTTTAAACATTGTTACTTCAGGAGCATTTGAATGTGAGGCTAAAAAGTAAATCTCGCCCGTCTTATTGCCATACCTTTCTGCTAATGGCTTGCTCAAGTCACCTAAAACATGAGAAATGTCTAATTTTATTCGTCTAGTACCAGGTGAGCGATACATTCCCTGAGAGAAAGACTGATAAAGCATATCCGCGTACATTCCATTATCGAAAATGATTTTTAGTCGTGGGTTTGGTTTACCTTCTGAGTCGTATTCCATTTTCAATTCTCGCTCGACAAAACACGTTATGCCTCCCCAAATGAAGACGTCTCCGACGTTGATTTTAGACGTTCCCTTAAAAGGAATTATGGAATCCTGACTATTGTCTATTTTGTCCTTTATCTGATTAAATATCGGTATGTAATGAATGAAGTTTGAGCATGGGGTACGCTGACCAACACGGTCTTGTGTGTTCTTGGGCTTCGCTTGTTTTAAAGACTCAGTATCAAAGAGACCTTTAAGATTGTCACCTCCTAGCATACCTAGAAGACTATCAGCGAGAGCATCGTCGTTGGATGTATCGATTAAAGGTGTTATCGGCCCATTTAATTCTTCTGCTTTATGATCACTTATTTCTACCAATAACAGCCCGTGTATATCTACCTTCAACAAGTCATCCCGACCAGAGAGCTTCCTAATACCGTTCAATTTTCTAGCAAGCACCTTTTCTTCGAGAGGTCCATCTATTTTTGGCTCTCTATTGTGTTTAGAAAAAAAATCATTTACATCATTTAATGTCTGGACTGCTGGATCTGAGCTTCCATTTGATTTTAGTGTTTTTGGAACAATATCTTTAAACAGATCATCTTTTTCTTGTTCCCAAAACTCATCTAGGCTCAATGAGCGTTTCGATAAATGCCGACCTATTCGTTTTGACATTAACTTATACCTTTCTTATTTCTAGCCTTGAGATGCTTCCTGATTTCTCTTCGCTTGTGCCCACTGAAATAGCTTTTGTAAAGCAATGGCTAGCCTATTCTCTATATCATCTGCGCTGCCGACTTCGGGATTCTTGCCATGCTCAGCCTGAAATTCCTTAATCCGTGGGGCAAGTGCCTTTGCCTCTTCAATGCTCATGTCTGATTGCATTGCGCGCACCTGGGCCTGAATTACACTAAGTAACTGAGTATCTATTTCACGTGAAATGACCTCATAAGCCTGTTGGAAAGGGTTTATGCTATGAATTAGATTTATGTTTAAATCATCTACAGCGATAAACTTGCCGCCCATGAGCAAGAACTTTTTATTAGGATCAGCTTCAGCACCGCTTGATGGGCCGTTATATGGTTCAGTCGGGTCTTCAATATGAGGTTTTGCGTCTTCAGGTATTTTATCGCCATTGACTATTTTGGCCCCGCCAGCGGAAACGGTCATTGCGGTTAAGAATACTTCCGATAGTCTCTCGATTTCTTCTTCTTCAAGGTCTGGATACGACTCTCTCAGGAGTTTGGGTATATGATAATCACGCCAGACTTCGGGTTCATATTCACCTGTGAGTACCGAATGTAACTTCTTAGTATCATTTGTTAACTTGGCAATGATCGTGTCACTGTTTTCAATTGCTTTTTTCGCCGACTCACTGGGTGGGTTAGGCCAATCGTCTATGCTAATTTCGTAATCACCATCCTCATTGCCAATGACTTCTCCTCGTATTTTGAAGTTAACTTTAGGAGCTAACACTTGCTCCATTAACAAGGATACAGAGATTGCTTTAAGCATATTGTTAACCGCATACGCAGCTTCTTCTGATGTCGCGTCTGGCTCGGCAATTAGATTGGTAAATTGCGCATGAGTTTTCCCTTTGCAGTCACGTGTTGCACGCCCAATTATTTGAACGACTTCAGTTAAACTACTGCGAAAGCCAATGGTCAGTGCATGTTCGCAATATTCCCAGTCAAACCCTTCTTTCGCCATGCCAAGAGCGATAATAATGTCTAAGTCATCAGCACTCGTTATATTTTTCAGATAGGTTTGTACCTTAACTCGACTTGGCCCATCATCAACTAAGTCCGCAACTTTCAAAACCCGCTCACTTCCGTCGGGCAATTTGGAAGGGACAAGGTAAATGCCATTCTCATTCGCGGAAATTTCTCCCTGATGGCCCCTACCTATAATGTCGAGAATAGCAGATCGTTCGTTGTATTTATCGCCCGTACTTTCTCGTGAATTCACATTAGGGATATGAATAATTGTCTTTTTAGTGACATCAAGTACCTCACCGAGACAGCTCAAATATCCATCGCGATAAAAGTGATATCCGATACTAAGTGACTTCAAGTATTGATAGCTTTGGATCTGCTCATAATATGAGTAGGTAACGTGTTTAAACCTAGCTTCATCTGAAGAATTCAGTATATTTAACTGATCCCCTCTGAAATATGACCCCGTCATAGCGATGATATGGGCATTACTGTTTGCCATTATTTCACTGAGAACATTTCCTAGTTCATTGTCAGCGGACTCACTAACGTGATGAAACTCGTCAATTGCAATAACGGTGTCATTCAGTAATGATATGTCGATATCTTTGAGCGTGAGCCTAAAAGTGGCATGGGTACATAACAAAACTTTTTCATTCTGTGATGACAGAAACTCACGGAAAATATTAGCCTTACTGATATTGCCTTCATTACAAAGATTGTATTTATCAGGCATATGCCAATCGGCATAAAAGCCATCGGATGTAAGGTCGGTTGACTTAAATGAACTACCGATGGACATCTCTGGTACTGCGACAATTACCTTCTTTATCCCTTGATTAATTAGCTTATCCAATGCAACAAACATCAGCGCTCGTGACTTCCCAGAAGCAGGGGGAGCCTTAACGAGTATGTAAGGTTCATTTCTTTGTTCGAAAACACGCGCCTGCATTGGGCGCATACCCAATGCATTGCTCTTACTTGTTGATGTCGTGTCGAACTGAACATTCACTAAATTAGGCATTATTACCCTCCTTGATATTTATGAGTTGCTCATAACGTTTGAACAAGAAAGCGACACGTTCTGCAGCATCCTCAAATGGCTTGACGCGATATAGTTGCTCCACAGCAAGGTCAAGCTCTCTGTGGGCCTGACGCAACGGTTCTGGCATCTTGTCCGGGTCATATAACTGCGCCAAAGTCTTATCAGGGTAATCTGCCCGTGTAAGCAGAATTTCTTCACCAAGAGTGCTGATTTGTTCTTTTTGCGTCTCTGATACCTCCGGCCATGGGAAAGTGTTATAAACCAATGTGGCTGAATATCGGTAACGACTCTCAAGCCGACCAGCAACGGTGCGCATCCAATCATTGTGCATTTCACTTGTTAGAATTGAGAAATCGTAAACATCTGCATGGTCAACCATTAACACCTGATTTGTTGTAATTATTTCACAAGGTAGAATATCGATAGGAACATACTTTCTTCGTTCCGATGTCACACGAGGTACTACCAGATATTTCCCAGTTTTAGGTTGTCGTACTTCAGGGAACAAATGAGGCGTTTTTGACGCTATTTCTCTTGTTTCTCTCTTTGTGCTCCCTAGCCGTTCCTGTTTACAAGCTTGAATCCTTTTTTCCAAATATGGATGCTTCTCACTAAGTTCGTAGTCAACCAACCAGAAGCAATACCTGAGCTTCCCATTGAGGAACTCATCCGCTCCAATTATTTTTTTGATATATTGAGACAGCTCCGGATATTCAGATTCAATTTCTTCTTTTTCCTCATTTTGAACAAAAAGGGATGCAGACTTTGTATAATTATTTCCGTCTTTCATCGTCTTTGCGCTTTTAGAAATTGGCTTATTTACTGGAGTTATGAAAAGGTCGCTGGCATCAACAAGGTACGGTGAAACATTTTTTACGGAAACCTTCACCACTTCATCATTTTTTCTTGACGAGTAAATGGCTTTGTGCGTAGGGTTGTTTGATAGTCCAATTATAGTCACATGAACAGCAGCTTTATCTTTAGCGTTGTTAGACCAACTAAAGCTTGTGTAACCAAACTCTATTTTTATCCCTTCTTGCAAGATCTTGCCCCACAAGAGACTGACTTGGTCCCCCTGAATGACACTATTAGTCGCAACAAGTGCTAATTTAGCGTTCCCCCCCTTTATATACTTGGCGCCTTTAAAAAACCAAGCGCCTACATAGTCAATCTGCTTCCAGTTACCGTAGCCGGAAAAAAGCTGCGCCATGTCCTCTGTCTGTTTCTCGCTCTTAGCCCTTTCTTTAAAAGAAACGAATGGAGGGTTGCCGCAAACGTAGACTTCTAAATCACCATGTTTATCCATCTTAGGACACACTTGCTCCCAGTCTAAACGAAGCGCATTATCATGAATAACATTACCGGAATCTTTCAACGGCAACATTGGCTCCGAGTGCCCAAATTCAGCTTTAAACATCTTATTCATTTGGTTTTCAGCAAGCCATAAAGATAGCAACGCTATCTCATGCGCAAAATCGTCGATCTCTATGCCATAAAACTGAGTTAGAGTTATACCACTCATAAAAATTTCTGACTGTTTACCCAAGGCATCCAGTGCTTTCAACACCTTCATTTCAAACTTACGTAATTCCTTGTAAGCAATGATCAAAAAGTTACCAGAGCCGCAAGCACTATCAAAAATCCGAATGCGCTGAATTCGTATGAGCAGTTCCTGGAGCTTCCTAGAGCTTGTCTTTGCTTTATCCAAGGCTTCTTCCAATCCATCAAGGAATAAAGGCTGGATAACTTTCATGATATTTGGGACGCTAGTGTAATGCTGTCCTAACCTACCCCTTTGCTCAGGCTCGATTACAGACTGAAACATGCTCCCCAAAATATCAGGGTTAATTTGATCCCATTCGAGATAACCGGCCTCAATGATCATGCGCCTGGCTTTGTCAGTGAATTTGGGTATCCACTCATGGCTAGCGAATAAGCCACCATTTACATATTCGAAAGAGGCAAAATGCGTTGGTAGAGCACGACGTTTTTCAGAATCATTCGGAAGATTAAAGACGAGAAATAGCTTCTCAAAGAAGCTATCTAAATCACTACCGTTCTTGTCGGTTGTATTTTGGAGCGCGTTAATAAACTGATTGTCGGAAAAAATACCAGTGTCTTCAGCGTAAAAACAGAAGAGTAAACGGGTAAGAAATACGTTTAACGCGTGAACCCTTTCAGGAGAGTTGATTTCATTATGACGCCGAATCACATCACACAGTTGTCCAAGTTTGTATGCTGCTTTGATGTCAGCTGGATGTTCATCCGTTAATTCATACTTTTCAATACCAGCCAGAGGCAAGAAAAATGCATAATTCTTGTGCAGGTCGACGAATTCAACATCTAGTAAAGCTTTTGCTCTTGTATCGTAAGCAACAACATCCAGAAAATCCGTAACTAGTGTAAAGCGTATTTTCTCTTTAGAGGTGCTGGATAAGCTTTTTAAAAAATCGCATTCAGCGTGTAAATCAGTTCCTCTAGATACCTGCTTAAAGTGGATTTTGTTTTTGATGAGGTATTCACCACCAGAGGATGAAACATCCGAACCAATATTTTTTTTCAGCTTTGTTACGGTAGAACGAGGTGTATTGAATGCGAGCATGAAATCAAAGAAGAAGTTCTCTTTATCATTATCTTTAACTAATTTTTCTAATTGAATGAATGCCTTGGACTGGTCAAATGCCATTTAAAACTCCCTAATAGAACTTTACCGCATCCGCAGTTTAGCTCTCTAAAAAATACTTCTGGTATAAATATATCACATGCATCAATTTGAAATTCGGTTTAATCTATAAAATTCAGTTCGTTATCTAAAAATATAATACTGTAAATATCCGATAATTTTGGAACCTGATTAGCCCTCATTTGAGCCATTTTCTTGGTCAACATTGTGAATCTCTCACATATGCAAAATGCGGGGTGAATTGGATCAAATTTAGATGCAATTTATCAAAATTGCGGTTCAGTTGATTATGGAAACAGAGATTTTTTCATAATTTTAAACGATGGATTTAATCTTAAAGGCGACATCGGTTGCATAAAAGTATTCGGCGGGCTGCTGCTTCGATTTGACACACATAACAAGCGCCATCAAAAACTCGCCCGTTGGGCGTACGACTCGCCATGAGTTGCTCGCGTTTGTGGCGGACATTAAGCCAGAGAAATTTTTATCCGAAACTCACCTGGTAGAGTTAAAATCTAACGCGTTTCTGTCCATTTTCGAGTTAAATTATGGATTTTCTACCTGTGATCACCAAGCGATTCTGTCGTACCTTGGCCGTGGTTAATTGTGTTTTGTTTAAGTGAAAATAGTACATATAAATAGTACACATACTATTTATATGTATTTTTTAATTAGTTGGTTAGGTATATTTAGTATATTTTTTATACTTCTAAAACAGAATCAGCGTTCTCAGAACGATCGCCCAAACTTGCAGCCCAAGTCACTATTTTAGTGATTTCAGGACGCCGTTCGTTCCACAGGAAATCATGCTCTTCTTTGAGTTTGTCGTAACCTTCACGGGTAATCAGTTTGGTTTTCACCTTGCGATCCCTTTACCTACATTCATAGCGCGAAACTATCGCTTTTAAAGGAATTTTTCCAGCGTTACATCAAGTTACTGAGGATTAGGAAGCAAAGATCGGTGAGAGTTCGAAGTGAGGACTAGCGACAACTTGGTTACGGCCGCCATGTTTTGCGCAATAAAGGTTGTTATCAGCGATATCAAGACATTGAATAAAGGTTGGAGCTTCTTCACTAAAACTAACACCAATGCTGACTGTAATCGGAGGGACATCGTCAATGCTAATCGTCGAAATCGAATGACGAATCTTCTCTGCTAATTGCATAACCTCACGTTGAGAGGTGCTATGAGAGACAATGAGGAACTCTTCGCCGCCCCAACGCCCAACAATATCGTGTTCACAGGTAACCGATAAAAGAGTATTGGCAACTTTAACTAAAACGTCATCCCCCATCAGATGGCCTAATTCATCGTTTACCCGTTTGAAGTGGTCAATATCCAAAATCAAAATAGCGTAATGATGACGATAATAGACTCGCTCCAGATCTTTCTCTTCAATTGCACTTTCAATGCCACGTCGATTAAGCAAATTCGTTAATGGATCAACCTTAATGTAATATTCCAAAGCACAAGCACGAGCCTTATGGCTGTAGTTATCAATACGCAGTTTTAATGCGGTACCGAGCAAAACAACATAAGCTAAATGAGCTAATCCGATTTTTAGAACCACACTCATGGTGTCATCAAAACTATTGTATTGTCTTAACGCCCAGAAGTGCCCGACGATAGTAATAACATACACCACGACTGTCGTTGGTACGGCTCTACGCACTTCTAAAAATAGATAGGCAATCACATAATTTAACCCTAACCACTGCGCGGCATTAGAAAACATGCCGTTGGTTCCCATGTGATGCCAGATACTGGTAAGAATAAGATAAGACGCAACAATGATATACGCGCTAAAGTGTAATGTTTTTTCGGTGAGCCTCTGGGTGAAACTGAGAAAATAGAGCCCAGCAAACAAAGCGATGCAAGCCGGATAGGACCAGCGCTCAAAGTTCGCTATAACACCACCCCATTCATCAATAAGCCAAATCGCTGAAAAACAGAACATAGCGAAAAGAAGCAAACGACGGAATAGAACCGGAGACATTGGTGCGTTGTCGTTGTTGTGAGGTACCAAATTTTCCATAAAGAGCGTCGCTGACTATAGTTACTGGTTAAAAAAGTAGCATTTGTTCGTTAAGGCCGCGCATTATACTCATATTTGCAGTAATTGATTGTTAACTAGCTGATTTATTGTTCACTTTTGATTTTTTTTCTCATAAATAAGTCATATGAGTGCACTTTTGAGACAAAAAGTTTCATGTCGCATGTAAAACTTTTGCAAAGGGGAAAAAAACTGCGCGATAAGACACAAAATGCTGCCCTGTCTATTTAGCCCCCTAGAAAAAGCGGCTAGAAACCCCCATAAATACTCTCATAAATTACTAATGAAGAGTCCCACGGATGAGCCAAGCTATCTGTCATATGATTGCTCAAGAACTGAATGTGCGTTCTGAGCAAGTTATCGCTGCCGTAAAACTGATTGATGACGGCAACACCGTTCCTTTTATCGCGCGCTACCGTAAAGAAGTCACTGGGGGACTTGATGATACCCAGCTACGTAATTTAGATAGTCGTTTATCTTATTTACGGGAGCTGGATGAACGTCGCCAAACGATTTTAAAGTCGATAGAAGATCAAGGGAAATTAACCCCAGAACTGAATAAAGAGATTCTCGATGCCGACAGTAAAACACGTCTTGAAGATCTCTACCTGCCCTATAAGCCTAAACGCCGCACAAAAGGTCAAATAGCGATTGAGGCCGGACTAGAGCCTCTTGCAGACACTTTATGGAACCATCCACAAACGGATCCAGAAACCGAAGCGCAAAATTACCTAAATAGCGAACATAATATTGATGATACTAAAGCCGCTCTCGACGGAGCGCGAGCGATCATCATGGAACGTATTGCTGAAGATGCAAACCTGTTAGAAACCATTCGCCAATATTTGACTCGCAATGGTGAACTGGTATCACGGGTAATTACCGGTAAAGAGCAAGAAGGTGAGAAATTCAAAGACTACTTCGAACATCACGAGCCAATTGCTAAAGTACCTTCTCACCGAGCATTAGCAATGTTACGTGGCCGTAATGAAGGATTTCTTTCGCTAAGCTTAAATGCCGACCCAGGCCAAGAAGAGTCTGTGCGCCAATCTTACTGTGAAACCTTGATTGCAGAGCATTATCATATCCATCTTAGTGAAGCCCCAGCAGATAACTGGAGAAAACAGGTCATCAGTTGGGCATGGCGCATTAAAGTCTCCATGCACATGGAAACTGAATTGATGAGCGCAATGAAAGAGCGTGCTGAAATTGAAGCCATTGACGTATTTGCCACCAACCTAAAAGACTTGTTAATGGCAGCACCTGCTGGGCCTAAAGCAACCTTGGGGCTCGATCCTGGGTTACGTACCGGTTGTAAAGTCGCTGTGGTTGATGCAACCGGTAAAGTGCTGGCGACAGATACCATCTACCCTCATCCACCACAAAAACAGTATGACAAAGCAATGCAGTCTGTTGCTCGTTTAATCAAACAGTTCAATGTGGACTTAATAGCGATTGGTAATGGTACCGCCTCTCGAGAAACCGATGCTTTCACTGCTGATTTATTGAAGCAAGCCGGCCTCAATATTCAGAAAGTAACCGTAAGCGAAGCTGGTGCATCGGTTTATTCCGCTTCTGAATTAGCCGCGAATGAATTTCCAGATATGGATGTATCGTTACGTGGGGCTGTGTCAATTGCACGCCGCTTGCAGGACCCACTGGCTGAGCTGGTGAAAATCGATCCTAAGTCAATCGGTGTTGGCCAATATCAGCACGATGTAAGCCAATCACTTCTTTCCAAACGTCTTGATGCCGTTGTCGAAGACTGTGTAAACGCGGTTGGGGTTGATCTCAATACCGCATCACCCGCCTTGTTAACTCGTGTGGCAGGCCTATCAACGACTCTCGCACAGAACATCGTTAACTACCGCGATGAGAATGGTCGTTTTAACTCACGTAGTGAACTGAAAAAGGTGGCTCGCTTGGGGCCTAAAGCATTTGAACAATGTGCGGGTTTCTTGCGCATTATGGATGGTAAAAACCCATTGGATGCATCCGCGGTACACCCTGAAGCCTATCCTGTCGTGAAAAATATTGCTGAACACAACAATCAAGCCGTCAAAACCCTGATTGGTAATAGCGAGTTCTTACGCAATCTTAATGCGGTCGATTACACTAATGAAAATTTCGGTGTACCAACGATTACCGATATCATCAAAGAACTCGACAAACCCGGCCGAGATCCACGTCCAGAGTTTAAAACCGCAACCTTTGCCGATGGCATTACCGAAGTCTCTGATTTAGAGCCCGGAATGATACTAGAAGGTGTAGTGTCGAACGTGGCTAACTTTGGCGCATTCGTTGATATTGGTGTGCACCAAGATGGTTTGGTTCATATTTCTGCCTTAACGGATCGCTTTGTTTCTGATCCTCGGGAAGTCGTCAAAGCAGGCGATATCGTTAAAGTCAAAGTGATGGAAATAGACGTACAACGTAAGCGTATTGGTTTATCAATGCGATTAAACGATGAACCTGGCCAAGATAATCGCAGCCAAGGTCGCACTAGTCCGGCACCAAGCAAGAAATCACAACCTCGCCAGCGCCGCAATGAGGACACCTCTGGTGGTGCAATGAGTGGGGCATTTGCCGCCGCTTTTGCGAAAGCAAAACGCTAAAAACTCTCCATTAGAATGAGTTAAAAAGAAAAATCCCCACGCATCCACGTGGGGATTTTTGTTGATGCGTCTTAGCGACCAAATGTGGCAGAAATTTGGTTAGCATTACTACAAGACTGCAATCACATCGGATGGCGTATTGGGTGCCACAGCGTGACCGTAATGAAATTTAATTACTGTCCGCCTTCGAGCCATTTTGCCCTCATTGATTACCGCATCAATGATACGCCTGGGCAAACGAAAGCGCATCGCATAGCCTTTACCTTGAGAGGCACTATAAGAAGAAAGAGCTAGCAGTTCAAACAGACGATTTAACTCTGTTTTGGTCTCCTCTTCACGTTCACGCGTGAGTTCCGCTTCTGATTGCTCATCCGCTTCATACCCAGGGTGTTCGGAAGGATCCCATGACGAGTGTCTACGCCGTTTCTCATCTTCTTTAATTTGCCGCTCAGCGTTAGACCTTGCGAGCTCTTCTGCAGGTACAACTGGCTCTCTGACTTTATTATCTCGAGCGACCTGCTCCGTTTGCACATTCACTGATGGGGCGATGAGTGGCACATTGACGTTTGTCGGTGACACGATCATAGCTGATACCTCCTCAGTATCGCCCTACCCAATTGTCATGCTGAACGCATTTTTATCGAGTTACGGTATATATCGGCCACCGGAGGAAAATACTTAGCGCTTTTGCCATATTTATTGGCCATTATGCATAAAGTCGACGAGTTCACTACAAAAGGCGTCTGGTTCGGTCATAAACGGAGCATGGGAAGATTGGGAGAAAATCACACTTCGGCTTTTAGGGTATTGATTATCCAACATTTCTGAGACTTTTATTGGCACTAAACCATCCAGTCGACCATACATTCTTAGAAATGGAACCGTAATTTCCGTTAGCGCTTGGCGCAAATCAACATTTGCTAATAGTTTTAGCCCTGCCAAGAGCGCCTGAGGATTAGGGCTAGGGCGAGACAAAACCGATTGTTTTAATACCTTCACGTCTTTACGCGCTGAAGGGCTCCCCATTGCCTGCAAAGCCATGAAGCGCTCTATTGTGCCATGAAAATCTTCGGTCAATTGTTCGGTAAAGTTATCTAACACTTGCGGTTGAATACCACGCCAAGGTCTTTGGGCGGCAAATTTAGGTGAAGAGGCAACCGTAGCAAGTTGTCGAACATAACCTGAATAGTGAAGTGCAATATGAGAAGCGACGAGCCCCCCTAGCGACCAACCAACCCAAATAGCATCTTTAGGCGCTTGTTCGAGTATGGCTTTTGCTATGGTATCTAACTCTAATTCAACACGTTCAGAGCTGTAGCCATAACCGGGTAAATCAACCACATGCACACGACAATATTGGCTGAGCTCATCAGCACTCTGCTGCCATACGGCACCATTCATACCCCACCCATGAAGTAAAACGACATTTTGTCCGGTTCCCGTAACTTGCCAATATAACTCTGAACTCATTCCTCGTTTTCTCCGACTTTTTTCATCCTTTCCCCTCTTACCGCTAAGCCATACTGGTGTGGTAATTTTCGTTAGCGTCACCGAAGTTTAGTTTCCGTGCGCCTAACGTTATTTCGTTATGTTATAGGATTAACGGAAAAAAAACATGACTCGCTTTACCTCTCCCCTGTGTCATTTATGTTCACTTTCATTAAACAACACACACTCTCGGTATTGTGATGCGTGTTTAAAACATTTTTCGTTTGGACCTAGGTGCCAACGATGCGGGTTACCGACTCTAGAGCCAACTGAGCTTTGTGGTGAATGCTTAGCATCACCTCCACAATGGGAACGATTGTGTTGTATTGGTCATTATCAATATCCTCTGAGCCAACTTATCCATCAATTCAAATATCGACGCCAATTTTGGCAAGCTAAACCACTCGCTGAGTTGCTTATCCCTCATATTAGTGATCCCGCACCACTTATCACATCGGTGCCTTTACATTGGCAACGGTATGTATGGCGTGGCTTTAATCAAAGTGATTTGCTCGCCAGAGCACTCTCTCATTCTTTAAATATTGAATATTGGCCCGGGCTATTTATACGCACCAGAGCGACGATTCAGCAACAAGGGCTGACTCGTTCAGAACGCCAAAGCAATTTACGTAATGCCTTTATGATCAACTCGGCGTATCCTAACCATCACTCCCATGTGGCGATTATCGATGATGTGGTAACGACAGGAAGCACCGTTGAGCATCTTGCTCGCATGCTCTATCGTTTAGGTGTGAAACGAATTGATATTTATTGTTTATGCCGAACACCAACCACAAACGAACCTTGATCGGAAACAATCCTTGCGTAAAAAGGACTGGATCATGTAGAACACAGGAGTAAAATGATTATTAATAGCCTACAAATTTACTCAGGTATTCGTCGTGTCAAATACAATTACTATTACAGAATCAGCCCAAGAGCACTTTGCGAAGTTACTTGGACAACAGCCAGAAGGCACTAACATCCGCGTATTCGTGGTTAACCCAGGTACACAAAATGCGGAATGTGGTGTCTCTTACTGCCCGCCAGAAGCCGTTGAAGCGACCGATAGCGAAATTCCGTTTAGTGGTTTTTCTGCCTATGTCGACGAGCTTAGCCTACCTTTTCTTGAAGATGCAGTGATTGACTTTGTTACAGACAAAATGGGATCACAACTGACGCTTAAAGCACCTAATGCAAAAATGCGTAAAGTCTCTGATGACGCTCCTCTAATGGAACGCTTAGAGTACGTTATCCAAACACAAGTTAACCCGCAGCTTGCTGGCCACGGTGGTCACATTCAACTGATAGAGCTGACTGATGATGGCGTAGCTATAATTCAGTTTGGTGGTGGCTGTAACGGTTGTTCGATGGTAGACGTGACTCTCAAAGACGGTATCGAAAAACAGTTGCTTGAAACCTTTGCCGGAGAATTAACTGCCGTTAGAGATTCAACTGAACATGATCGCGGTGATCACTCATACTACTAACCGCAATTAGACAAAAAGCTGATGCAATGCATCAGCTTTTTTGTTTATGCTGGCAAAGTACATTTTTAAGTTAGGAGTCGCAGTATGCCAATTAAACAACCGCCAAAGATTCTTTCTATACAAACAGTCGCTAAGTCTCGGCTATTTTCTATTGAATCATTGGATCTGAGTTTTTCAAATGGTGTACAACGAACTTATGAAAGAATGGCTCCTAGTGGCCGCAATGCGGTAATGATGGTTCCTATTACTGCCGATGGAGATATTCTGCTAGTTCAAGAATACGCTGCTGGTACAGAAAACTATGAGCTTGGTTTTCCTAAAGGGTTAATCGACCCCGGTGAAACTCCAGAACAAGCGGCAGTACGTGAACTTAAAGAAGAAATAGGTTTTGGCGCGACAAACCTCATACCACTTAAAGAAGTGATTTTAGCTCCGTCGTATTTTTCCAGTCGTATGACACTGTTTATTGCTCAGGATCTATACTCAGAGAAACTGGAAGGTGATGAACCAGAGCCCCTCGAAATTGTTCGTTGGCCACTTGCCCAAGCGGATGAGCTCCTCAATCATTTAGATTTCAGCGAAGCACGCAGCATTACGGCGTTAATGTTAACACTACGCCACTTCAATAAGAGTAATATTGAGGAATAATGAAATAGGACCTAATTACGTATGCCAACAGCGAAAGATTTATCTCATTTAATTCCCGATGTCATTTCCATCGCTCGTGCAGCAGGACAAATGATTCTCGACATCTACGAAAATAAGTCTTACGACGCGTTTACTAAAGCCGACCATACTCCAGTGACAAGTGCTGATTTAGCTGCCCATAAGTTGGTTACTGAGCGTCTCAGAGAATTAACACCAGATATTCCTGTATTATCTGAAGAAGCCGCAAATATCAGTTTAGAAACTCGTGAAACATGGGAACGTTATTGGTTGGTAGACCCTCTTGATGGCACTCAGGAGTTCATTGCGCGTAGTGGTGATTTCGCCACAGTTATTGCTCTAGTAGAACATAATCAACCCACAATGGGTGTGGTATACGGCCCTGTTTCTGGTGTCACTTATTACGCATACAAGGGCAAAGGCGCATGGAAAATTCCCGATATGAGTGAGCATATTCGCATTAATACACTCAAGCACGAACTTGTTCATCCATCGATAGCCATTGCCATAAGCCGCCGCCAAGATATTAATCGCATTACCAGTCAATTAAGTTCGAAATGGAATTATGAGTTAGTTCCGCTCGGATCAGCAGCACTTAAAGCATGTTTAGTTGCTGAAGGAGCCGTCGATTGTTACTTACGCCTAGGGCCAACTGGAGAATGGGATACTGCCGCAACACAATGTATCGTCGAAGAAGCAGGCGGTAATATACTCAGCACTCAACTCTCCCCTCTCTCTTATAACGAACGAGAAACCTTAGAGAATCCTAATTTTATCGTCTTAGGCGATCCCAATTTACCTTGGGATGAAATCCTACAGATTAAAAATGAACGGTAATTTTAGTGTGACTTACTAGGGGCATTCATTTATGAATGCCCCTTTTTACTGGGCTTTAGAAATGCCCATCATAATTGAAGTGGTATCGACCTCGAGCATCAGGGTCGGGTAACTGACTTAATAACTTCCCTAATTCATTAGGGAATTCACTACCGGGTTTAAACCAAGCCGTGGTGTGATATTGATGATTCGGCTTTAGTGTCGCAGTAAACTCACTGCTCACTTGGGCATTATTTTGCTTACCTTTCGCATCAATAACACTGTCTTTACAGGTAATATCCGTAATAACAGGTCCTAATTGCAGATTTCCCACAGGGCTACTGATTGCACTATTAGACCAAGATAATGTACCTTGTGCCTCTTTACACCATGGTTGAGCATACTGATAATCTCGCACCATCAATTCCACTTGCCCACTCACACCGACAGGAACTGGGCGGCGACTCAATTCAACTAGCTCTGCTGCTGGCGTAGACACCAAAAGCGTTTTCGCATATGGCCCACTCATACTGGTACCAACGACACCTCGACCATGCACATTCATTGAACTACCACGACCAAAACGCGTTGCTACTTCTAATTTTCCTGTGAAGAGCGCTGTTAAATGTAACTCCCAAGAGACACTGCCCAAATCATAATTAAGCCAGTGGACCTGAGCCGCTCGGCCCTTCCATAATGTGCCAGAAACACCATCCATTTTTAATTGTCGTGGCAGTGGAGCATGATTCAGTGTCACCGTAGCTGGTAGGTGCACAACGACACTAACAATAAATACCACAACAAACAGAGCGATGAGGCTAATTTTCTTTTTCACCTTATGCACCTCTCTTAAGCTGTAGGCGTTTAACTTCGACCACTCCTGGCTGATCGCCACGATCAACATCTAAATGTTGCACCGTGATCCCCTGATTTTCCTGCAAAAACTTCACCCAATCGAGCAATTTTGTGAAAGGTAATGGCTGAATCCAAACTTGCATACCATCCTCATCACGAGGTTGAACACGGATTAGCTCAATTCCAAAATCACGGGTTGAAGTGGCGATCACTTGGTTTAAAGGTAAACGCTGCTGAGTCATGCCACCTTGCTTACGCAGAGCTGTAATTTGGTTTGCTTTGTGAGAAACCCAGCTCAAAAGTTGCTTTTCACTGTTAATTCGTAACTGTGATTGGTCAATACGTTGCTGTAATGGTGCAAGAATACCCCAGTAAATCACACCAATAACAATACAAATGCCACCAATAAGTACCAGTCTTTGTTCACGTGGTGTAATACTTCGCCACCATAGCTTTAGTTGAGCCTGAAGTGGGCCAATTATGTTTTTCATCGCGTCCCCCTTCTATTTCGCTTTCAAAACAAACGAACCCAACACAGTATCACCATCTTTACTTAGCTGACCTTGCTGGACATTAAATTGTTCAGATAATTGAACCCGCGCTTTTTCAAAACTAGGAAAATCTTTGCTCGTGGCTTCTACGCGTAATTCACCTTTATCACCATCATATTTAAGGCTTTGAATCTTCATATCTTTAACAGATTTCAATGACTCAGGCAGAACTTGTAACCAGTTCAACACAGTATCACTGCCACCGCTCCCAGAAAGTAACTGGAGCTCACCTTGCATCTCCCGCTTGAGATAACTGACCGTAGGAATGCGGCGCTTATTGGGGAAAATAGTTCTAAAAATACGTTCACTTTCTTGATGATAGGCTTGCGCCTGCTGTTCAAAACGATTCGCTTCAAATGCGCTATACACCATAGTGACGACGATTAAGGCCAATGCCGAATAAGTAGGTAAACGCCATGTATGCCAATGCTTTAACCATGAAGATTTCGTTTTAAATGGGCCGGAAAGCAATGTCATACGCGACTGGCAAGCTTCTTGAGCTAACAGCTTCATCACCATTTCATTAGGCTTGACAGACCAATGTTGATCTTCATCTAAAGGTAATGTTGGTAACTCAGTATAAGATGTCAGAGCTAGGGGGGATTGTTCAGATTTAACCCAATCAGATTCGACTAATACAGGTAACCAGTCACTTTCCATGACAATACCTTGCCAATCCCCTTTACGTATCAGCCATTGTGGGCCAATCTGCGCCGCAGTGAGTGGGGTATCCGCTTGTGGTAGAGCTAATACATCTGGCATAACACGTTTAATTTCAATACCAATTTCGGCAAATTTCGTTAAACAATAGGTAAACCATCCGCGATCAATACCAGCAATATAAGCTATCCCATCGCGCTTACTCAGCACTGAAAAATGCACATCATCAACATCTTGAGCTATATCGTCTTCTAGCAAATAAGGCAACATGCTTTCAAATTGACGAGAGCCTCCTGGTGGAACCTCCACATCGGTCAATATTAAATCACTGGCAGACAATAACAGTATCGTCGTACGTTGCGCTGCATAGTCAGTCAGCTCTTCGAGCTCATGCCAACCAGAGAGTTCACCACTAGCAATAACATCTTGCTGATCAGTGGACCATACTAGCCATGAAATAGGGGCTTGTTTTTGACTACTCAGACGAACGGTCAGAAATTCGCTCACTGATTCCTCCATAGCGACGGCGAATGACCGTTGCATTATCTTTATCTTCACTAAAAATCAGGCTGCGAACCCTCACTCGGGAATTATCCACCGTGATTTGTGCATCTAATTCAAAATACTGGCTATCAACAGCCAAATAACCTTGAGCTTTACTGCGGACCGTACTCGAAATGGCGGCAATTTGTGGTTCCGCCATAAAATCAGAGACACTTTCCCACCCTTTTTTCGGGCGTTTTTTTATTACTGCCTGAGCATTTTGCAAACTTAAATTAGGGCTAAACATGGCCACCAGCAATAACGCTTGTTTCTCAGAAAGAGTGTTAATATTCACTTGCCAATCCGTTACAGGAATTGCGCATAGGTAAGGCTTTAATTTTGTCATTAAATCAGCACTCACCTGCTGAACAGCTCGCAATTCGCTCGGTACTGCCATCAGCCCATTCGGTGGCAAATAGGCTGGTGACAGTGAATCATAATAGCTGTCTTCCACCCCATACGTTGAACTCACGGTATCGTTACTATCGATAAACTCATAAGTAGAATCAGCAATAATCTCAGCTGTCGCTGAATCGACTTTAAAGTTGGTCAATAAATTTTCAAACACCTGCTTAACATAAGGTGTTGAGCTCTCAGATGAAGTGTCTAACCCATTAAAAGCATTTAAGTTAAAACAGGCTTGTTTGTCGATCATTGTCCCTGAGACTTGGCCGTAATCGAGCGGTAATGTCCGCTCTTTAATCGCCCATGGTTGACTCAAATTAATAATATCTTTGTCTTGCTTTCGAGTCTGCTTCAATAACGCCATGGCAAGGTTTTCTACGCCAACACTATACCAATACGCTTGCTGATAATTGACCTGATGACTCGCACGCTGGAACTGAGCAAACATCCGTTCAGACATCGTCGCAGCAATGGAAACCATAATCGCTAGAATCAGTAGGACGACAATTAAGGCGACTCCTCGTTGCGATTTATTCGCTGTCATCTTCAGCCTCCGCATCAGACGCCTTTGGACCTGCAATTAAATATATTCGCGAGATCTTACCGTAATCCTGTAGCTGTATGGTGACCTCTATCGCCTGAGGCAACAACTCTGTTTCTTCCCACTCTGAGGTCCATTTGTTTTTAACGTAAAAACGCATAGACCAACTTTCAACACCAGTAAGAAGTGGTCGAGAGACGGGTTGCTCGCCTACCGTCGTATCTGGATAATGCCACCAAACACGCTCTAACGTTTTATCTTTAAGGCGATAACCCACCTTTGCTAAATTACCGCGCGGAAACTGCTCTTGCGGATTAGCCCAACCATCACGAATGAACATGATTCCTTTAGAATCAGAATCTAAAAGATAATCTTGCCATTCCATATAGTAGTCGCCAACATCTTTGCCATTGGTACGAAACTTACGTGGTACCATTTGGCGAAAGTCGGAATCCATAATCACTAACGCACGTTGTAATTCATTAACTCTAGTCGTACGTTCTTGAGAGATTTCATTACTACGTTGAACCTGATTCAACACCTGATAGGCCGCAATACTCATCGCAGCGAAAATAGCCATCGCAACCAATACTTCAATTAGGGTAAAGCCTTTCATCTGGCGACGTGCAGTATTTTTTATACCTTTATTGCGCCACATAGCTACGCACCGTAATGATTGAACTTGATTTATCACTGGTTGCGACAGAAACATCAAATGCCTTTAATGTTCCAGTGCCTGTTTTGACTGGTTTGATTTTCCAATACCACTCACGTCCAGCCATTTTTGATTTTCCTTCTCGAGCCGATAAACTCGTCGGAGCAAGCATCACCCGCGCCATTTGGTTATCAGCCACCATCGAAGCAAACATTTTTTCTTCTAGATAATTCAGGGTATTAATGTGCTGACTGACTGATCGCATCACACTAATCGCTGCCGTGGCAAATATGGCCAAAGCCACTAAAACTTCCAGTAAGGTAAAACCTCGTTTTATTCGTTTCATTTTGCCTTATCCCCTTGAGTTATTTCTTCTCCGGGAGCTTTTAACAAAATTTCACCATTATCTTGTACGACTATGTGCCATGCATCGTCATCACTGAGATCATGAAGATACAAGCTCAGCACCATAGGTGTCGTTTCACCATTGGAAAGAATAAAAATTTGCGGAGGCTGTGGCTTTTTCTTTTTGTCTTTTTCGTTGCCAAACATTTGGTCATCGAATAAAGAGTCATCTTTTTTAAACAGACGATCATCATCCTTCTCCCATGTCGTACCGCCTGCTTGGAAATCAACCATTAACCGCTTATCAATTTTAGTTTCAGCATTAAAAGAGTGACGTTTAACTTTGTGCCATCCTTTTTCCCCTAACTGCATAAAAGTCAGCGTTGGTGGATTCTGCTTTTGCTCTACCCGTAAACCGTAATCTACGCCGGATAGCACCGCTTCCTCATTAATCAGTTGTAACCGTTCATAAATAGATCGGGCCGTATCTTCTGCTAAATGATTCTTACTGGTGGGAAGTGTTGAAATTACCGCTACCGAACTCAGAGCAAGTAGCACGAGAACGAGCATAATTTCAATAAGGGTAAATCCGCGAGCTAACTTCATAAATTGAGTGCGGGCGGGATATCCCCGCCCTAATGAATTATTGATAATCTTGAATGTTCCAGTTGCCGATATCCGCATTGATACCTTCACCACCTTCTTGACCATCTGCACCTAAAGTGAAGACATCAATCGTTCCTTTATCACCTGGGCTTAGGTATTGGTATGCATTACCCCATGGGTCGTTAGGTAAACGTTTAATATAACCACCATCACGATAGTTACGAGGTTCCGGGCTACTTGGTTTTTTCACCAATGCCTCTAAACCTTGGTCTGTGGTTGGGTAAACACTGTTGTCTAGTTTGTACATATCTAACGCATTTTCTAACGCGACAATATCAGTAATAGCTTTTTGCTGGTCAGCCTTTTCTTTGTTACCTAGTAAGTTAGGTACGACGACACTAGCCAAAATACCTAAAATAACTACGACAACCATCACTTCTAGCAAGGTAAAGCCTGACTGCTTAGCCGCTGCATTTCTTTTCATAACTACTCCATAAAACACAAATTTTGGCGATTCCAAATTTGTTACTGACTCACTAAATTATTCATTTCTAAAATTGGCATCAGAGTTGCCATCACGATAAACAGAACTAAACCAGCCATCAAAGCGATAAGTGCCGGAGTAAAAATCCCTAAAGCAATATTCACTGCAGATTCGAAGTTATCATCCTGGTTATCAGCGGCGCGGGTCAACATGGATTCAAGTTCACCACTCTGCTCACCACTGGCAATCATATGTAGCATCATTGGGGGGAAAAGTTTGGTTTGCTCTAACGACCTACGCAAACTGGCCCCTTCCCGGACACTCTCTGCGGCAACTAATACTTTTTGTTTCACAAACTGATTTGTCATGACATCAACCGCAACGCGCATCCCATCCAGAATAGGAATTGCACTAGAAGTACATATTGCCAATGTTCGGGCAAAGCGTGATGTATTTAACCCACGAGCGATTTTTCCGATTAAAGGAAGGTGGATAACTTTTTCATCCCACTTCATGCGTAACTGCGGATTACGTAGTAAACGACGACTGATATATATCATCAGCAAAAACACACACAACAATTGGATGCCCCAATGCTGTACAAAATCACTCGCTGATAACAAAAACTGCGTTGATTCCGGCAGCTTTTGGTTCATTTGAACAAATTGCCCCACAATTTTAGGGACAACGGCCGCCAACAAAAACGACACAATACACACAGCAAACACAACCAGCACGATGGGGTAAATCATCGCTTGGAGTAATTTAGAACGCATCTTTTGTCGGTTTTCTGCGTAATCAGCCAAGCGCTCAAGCACCGCATCCAGATGGCCTGATTTTTCTCCAGCCGATACCATAGAACGAAACAGTTCATCAAAGATGTGCGGGTAATCACCTAAACTGTCGGAGAGTGTGTAACCTTCTGTAACTTTGGAACGAACCGCAGCCATCATAGAACGGATACGCGGTTTTTCAGACTGCTCTGAGACCGCGCGTAAGCACTCTTCTAACGGCATCCCCGACTGAACTAATGTTGAGAGCTGACGCGTAATCAATGCTAAATCAGGTGTGCTAATCCCGCGCTGAAAAGTGAGAGCCGAACCTTGTGACTCTTTATTTTTCTTACCCGTATTTTCATTCACTTCGACGGGGACAAGCCCTTGATCTTTTAGACGTTGGCGCACCTGACGGGCATTATCTCCCTCAATGACGCCTTTCTTCTGCCGACCTTTACTATCTAAAGCCTTATAATCAAATGCCGCCATTATGACTCCCGAGTCACACGCATCACTTCTTCAAGAGAAGTCACACCTAAACGACATTTTTCGAGACCATCTTGACGAATACTTGGAGTATGACCACGAATCGCATGCTCGATGGCTTGTTCACCTGATTCACTATGAATTAAAGCCTGAACGGATTCATCCACCAGCAGTAATTCATGAATACCAGTACGGCCATGATAACCTTTGTGATTACAATGCTCACAACCTGTAGGGCGGAAAAGCGTTAACTCATCATCCGGCGTTAAATCAAATAACTTTTTCTGCTCTTCATTCGCGCTATAAGCTTCACGACAATGTGGACACAAAGTGCGCACCAGACGTTGCGCCAGTACCCCTAATAATGAAGAAGAAATCAAAAATGGTTCAATGCCCATATCCCGCAAACGCGTAATGGCACCAATGGCGGTATTCGTGTGCAAAGTCGACATCACTAAGTGACCAGTTAAAGAAGCTTGTACTGCGATTTGCGCCGTTTCCAAGTCACGAATTTCGCCGACCATAACAACATCTGGATCTTGACGCAAAATGGCACGCAGACCACGAGCAAAGGTCATATCCACTTTTGGATTTACTTGGGTTTGACCAATGCCCTCAATATCAAATTCGATAGGATCTTCAACGGTTAAGATATTGCGCTCAATACTATTTAGTTCTTGTAAGCCTGCGTATAACGTGGTGGATTTACCTGAACCAGTTGGACCGGTTACCAAGATAATCCCGTGGGGACGAGCAATTAATTGTTGGAAACGCTTGTGAACCTTATCGTTCATTCCCAAGCTGTAAAGATCTAGCTGAGTGGCGTTCTTATCCAGTAAACGCATTACCACACGTTCGCCGTGAGACGATGGCATTGTTGATACACGCACATCGACAGCTCGACCGCCAATACGTAACGAAATACGACCATCCTGCGGAACGCGTTTTTCCGCGATATCGAGCTTCGCCATCACCTTAACGCGCGACACCAATAAAGGTGCCAATTTGCGGCTTGGTTCAAGCACTTCACGTAATACCCCATCCACACGAAAACGGATCGATAACGATTTTTCAAACGTTTCTATATGGACATCAGAAGCGTTCTCTTTTATCGCTTCCCCCAGCATCGCATTAATTAACTTAATGATTGGGGCATCATCTTCTGACTCCAGAAGATCTTCATTTTGAGGCAACTCTTCTGCCAATGAAAAAAAGTCATCACTGTCTACGCCAATATCTTGCATTAATTGACGAGCCTCAGAAGAGTCACGTTGGTAAACCACAGTCAGCTTACTTTCAAACTCAGATTCAGAAACGGCATGGAGCTTGAACGATGTTTTAGCCACACGTTTCACTTCCATTATGGCCGCCATAGCAATCGGCGGCACATAATAGATATGGCATTGCGAGAAATCGTCTTCCCACTCAAGGACGACTTTAAATCGGTTTGCGAAACTGAACGGCAATCGGCGTAACGTCGGTTGCTCGACCTCTTCCGATAAGACTACATTCATTATTCTTCTTCCATCTGATCAATAAACGACTGAATTTCGGCAGCATGGCGACGATCATCACCGAATTTAGGTAGTACAGGAATATTGCCGCTATCCAGCAATTTCAGTCCTTTCTGAGCTTTGTATAACTGCTCTGCTCGAATGTAATTGTACTTACGTTGAGTTAAACCATCAGCGGTCACACCGTTGCGAATAATTGTTGGTTTAATAAATACCATCAAGTTCTTCTTCTCGGTTTCCGTACTCGTTGAGCGGAATAATTGCCCAATGATTGGAATATCACCAAGTAGTGGAACTTTTGACTCGCTTTCAGCAGTACGTTCATCCATCAAGCCACCAAGAACCAACATCTGGCCATCTTTAACCATGACAGAGGTATTCAACTGACGTTTACCGAAACGAATGTCCACCGCGCCACTGGCACCAAGCACGTTAGAAACTTCTTGTTCAATGTGTAATTGAACTGAGTCACCTTCATTAATCTGAGGTACGACTTTCAGTTTGATACCTACTTCTTTACGGTCAACGGTCTGGAATGGGTTGGAGTTGTCGGAGCCGGTACTAGAACCAGTGATAACAGGCACTTCTTCACCCACGATGAATGACGCTTCACCGTTATCCATTACGGTAATACTTGGCGATGAAAGAATGTTGGTATTGGAGTCGCTTGACACGGCATTTAATAACGCAGTCCAATCACCCATCATGATACTCACCGCAGCACCGTTCACACTTGAAAGCGCAGAAGCTAGCGTATCGTAGTCGCCTGATTCGGTCGTGTCGTAAGAGTGGCGAACACCACTATTATCGTAATAATAACTGGTACTGGTTTGATCCTTAGCCTCTTCCAAGCCGACCATCACATTACCAATAGAACTACTACTGTTACTGTATTGAATAACCGAGCCACTCTCTAATGAGCCCCATTGAACACCCAAGCTCATCCCATCACTTTCAGACATCTCAACAATCAACGCCTCAATCAATACCTGAGCACGACGTATATCTAATTGCTTAACGATATTCAGTAGGGATTGCATGACATCTTTTGGCGCGCTAATAATCAGAGAGTTTGTCTGTTTATGCGCAGAGATAATGACGTTGCTGTTTTGTGCTCCACCGCTCTCTTTCGTCCCTTTTTTGCTCTTAAGCATGCTATCCGACACGCCTTTAAGAACATCAACAAGATCTTCAGCTTTCGCATATTTAAGGTAAACAACTCGGCTGTTTCCTTTTACCGCCATTTCTACATCCATTTTTTGGATGAGATTTTTCATGCGTTTGCGAACTTTAGGGTCACCAGAAATTAAGATGGAATTAGTACGCTCATCGGCGACAAATTTAGGTTGCAAAAACTCTGGGGTATTTTTAGAGTCATTACTTTTACTAAGAGCTTCTACGATTCGTACCATTTCAGAAGCAGATGCATTTTTCAGTTCAACAACATCAACATCTTTGTCGCCTGCTTGGTCAACTCGATGAATGATATCTGCCAAACGATTCACAACCGCAGCACGTCCAGTAAGCAAAATGATGTTCGCAGGATCATAATGAACAACGTTACCTGCGCCAGCATTATCAATGAGCTGACGCAACAAAGGGGATAATTCTCTTACAGAAACGTTTTTTACCGATACCACTTGTGTAATAACGCTATCGCCTGATGCACGATCATTATCACCGAGCACCGGTACAGCTGCGGTTTTTGCATCTTTCGATTTAACCACTTTCAGCACGCCGTTATCCATAGGAACAACTGCGAAACCATACACTTGAAGTACATTTAGGAAAAAGCTGTAGTACTGTTTTTCGTCTAGAGTATCGTAACTACGTACGTCGATTTTCCCACGTACGGAAGGGTCAACAATAATGGTTTTATCTAAATTACGACCCACTATGTTGATAAATTCTTGAATGTCTGTTCCTTTAAAACTCGCACTGAACTCATTTGCCCATGCGCAGGGAGACAGCACTAACGAGGCGGCCATAAGCCACGTGCTCTTTTTAAGCCAATGCTTCACTGAGTACTCCTAGACTTGATGCATCAGGTTACAGTTGAATGCGGATGTCATGTAATTGTTCATCGCGCTTCACTGTCAGATTAATTTCTTTCGTATTTGATAAGGTCGCTAACACTTTAGGTAAGGCGCCAGTATCTGTTAAGTCGATGCCATTCACATTGACAGCGATATCCCCTTCTCTTAAACCAACGGAACGAAACAAAGTTCCATCGGAGCCAGGAGTTAAGCGATAACCAGTCACTTTACCGTCATTTTTGAGCATCGTTAATTGGATATACTTCATCAAGACCCGAGGATCTCGCTTAACCTGGTGACGAATATCTTCAAGTTTCGCTTGCTCAGCTTGAGTCGGCGTAGCCATTACCACTTCAGGCTTCGGTTGAGTGGGATTAAACGTCGGCTTGGTATAATCTAGGCCATCGAGCATTAATGTCTCATCACGCCCTTCATTATTAATAATGACGCGATCTGCTAAAACGGCTTTTAGTTTAACTCGAGTACCATCGATAACTTCATCAATCCCATAAGTATCTTGCGATCCTTGATGAGAGATAACCGCTAAACTTTGATGAACATCCGAGCTAGATACCACCCCAACCAAAATCAAATTTAAACGAGTCTTTGGCGCATCTACTTTTACCGTCTCACTTACGGTATTTTTACTCGGGGTATAATGGCCGAACAAGTCTGCCTTTTTCAGTCCATCAATATCAATACTGGTGTCGTTTTTACTCACTACAACGTGAGCCGCAGCCCAAGTTGGAATGGCCTTACTCTCTTTAGGGACTAACCATACGGTTTTCCCTAAAATCCAAGCACAGCTGGCCAGCAAAATAATAGATAGCAAAAAGCTGCATGGCTGTTGCCAATGATTAGTTTTAAGGATCGACACCATCCCATTGATTCGAGGGGAAAACTGCCAGTTAAACTTCATCCGCTCCACGGCGTACGGTATCCTTCTAAGTGAGTTGATGACAATTGAGCCCCTAATTTCAAGGCATTATAATGCGCAACAATATAACATAGGGCAATGACACATTCATGTTGTCCGATTAATTATGCGTAGCGCTTGAAAACAGCTCTCGCTGCCGCCATTGTAACCAGCAATGAACGCAATAAAACTATATTAGAGGTAATTTGCCAACATGAGTTCCAATTCTGATGCGGTCAGGCTCGATAAATGGCTATGGGCTGCAAGATTTTACAAAACACGCTCAATTGCACGGAATATGGTCGACGGGGGCAAAGTCCACTATAATGGGCAACGCAGTAAGCCGAGTAAAATTGTCGAACTTGGGGCAACGATCACCTTAAGGCTTGGTTATGAAGAAAAAACAGTAACCATCGAAAAGATCTCGGAACAGCGACGTGGTGCTCCTGAAGCGCAAACGCTATACCAAGAGACAAGCGAAAGCATCGAGAAGCGCGAACGTAATGCACTTGCTCGCAAGCTACACGCCCATAATCCTAGTCCAGACAAACGTCCAGACAAAAAGCAACGTCGTGACATTATTAAATTTAAACACCAATAGAAAGCCGGAGTTTCCTCAATGGCAAACAACATGTTAAATCGCTACCTTTTTGAAGAATTATCAGTACGTGGCGAACTGGTACAACTGGACGAAACGTATCAGGAAATCATTTCCGGTAAGGAATACCCAGCACCAATCAAACACCTGCTTGGTGAGTTAGCGGTAGCAACATCATTACTTACAGCGACCTTAAAGTTTGAAGGCTCCATCACACTGCAACTACAAGGTGATGGTCCAGTCTCTCTTGCTGTTATTAATGGTGATAACCAACACAAAATTCGCGGCGTCGCTCGCTGGGATGGAAACATCGCTGCAGATGCTGGCTTGCATGAACTTATGGGTAAAGGCTACTTAGTCATCACCATTGAACCAAAAGAAGGTGAGCGCTACCAAGGTGTCGTTGGCCTAGAAGGTGAAACTATGTCTGACGTGCTCGAAGGCTACTTCGCTCGCTCAGAGCAGCTGAAAACACGTATGTGGATTCGTGTTGGCGAATATGAAGGTAAACCACATGCAGCAGGCTTACTACTGCAAGTTATGCCAGATGGCACCGGTGAACCTGAAGATTTTGACCGTCTAGAACAATTAACTGACACAATTAAGAATGATGAGTTGTTTAGCCTAGATGCTCAGGAAGTGCTTTACCGTCTATATAACCAAGAGAAAGTTCAAGTATTTGAACCGAAAGATGTTACTTTCCATTGTGGATGTTCGCGTGAACGAAGTGCGGCGGCAATCATCACCGTTGACCGTAATGAAATCCAACAGATCTTAAAAGAAGAAGGTCACGTTTCTCTGCACTGTGATTACTGTGGTACAACCTACTCCTTTAACGAAGATGAGGTTGCTCAGCTATACACAGACGCAAATCAACAACAAAGCAACAACTTGCATTAATTTGCGCTACCTAGTAAGTACAAGTTTTTTACTAAAAAGCCAGTTTTTCACTGGCTTTTTTTGTGATCCTACCCCATTAAACAGCATAAAATTCTACTTCACTTCTCATCACTTATTTTTTACAAAATATTAATACATTACCTATGGTGCAATCGTTTGTCTGCAATGTAGAATGGTTTAGCTTAAGGCTAGGCGGGGCTTCGCGGACAATTTGCTTTTGTTCAAATTTTGAGCAAAAACTCGGTTTTATCTCCCCGCAATTGCTAGCATGGTGAGCAAACAACAACTATTAATTATTTAAAAAACCCTACAAAATCCTAAAAAAGGAGCACCTATGACCATTATGGAACATACAAAGGCTGCGAACTTAGATCTTACCCAATACGGTATTACTGGTGTAACAGAGGTGTTACGTAACCCGAGTTACCAAGTTCTGTTTGACGAGGAAACTCGACCGGATTTGGAAGGCTACGAGAAAGGAGTTGTCACAGAGCTAGGAGCTGTGGCAGTGGATACGGGGATCTTCACCGGCCGCTCACCAAAAGATAAATTTATCGTTAAAGACGCAACAACAGAAGACACTCTATGGTGGACATCTGAGCAAGCAAAGAACGATAACAAACCCATCACTCAGACAGTTTGGAACGAGCTCAAAACATTAGTTGGTAAGCAACTATCAGGTAAACGCTTGTTCGTTGTCGATGGTTACTGTGGTGCAAATGCTGATACTCGACTTCAAGTTCGTTTTATTACTGAAGTCGCTTGGCAGGCACACTTCGTAAAAAACATGTTCATTCGCCCGTCAGATGAAGAGCTTGCCTCTTTTGAACCTGACTTTGTGGTAATGAACGGCGCTAAATGCACTAACCCAGATTGGCAAAAACAGGGCCTTAATTCAGAAAACTTCACTGTATTCAATCTTACCGAGAAAATGCAACTGATCGGTGGTACTTGGTACGGCGGAGAAATGAAAAAAGGTATGTTCGCCATGATGAACTACTTCCTGCCATTAAAAGGCATCGCATCTATGCACTGCTCGGCTAACCGAGGACAAAATGGTGATGTTGCAGTGTTCTTTGGCCTTTCAGGTACAGGTAAAACGACGCTATCGACAGATCCTAAACGTGCATTGATCGGTGATGACGAACATGGGTGGGACGATGACGGCGTATTCAACTTTGAAGGCGGCTGCTATGCAAAAACCATCAAACTGTCTAAAGAAGCTGAACCAGATATTTATAACGCCATTCGTCGTGATGCTCTATTAGAGAATGTGACGGTTCGTAAAGATGGTTCAATTGACTTTGATGATGGCTCTAAGACAGAAAATACTCGCGTGTCTTACCCTATTTACCACATCGATAATATCGTCAAACCCATCTCTAAAGGTGGTCATGCGACAAAAGTCATCTTCTTATCTGCAGATGCATTTGGCGTATTGCCTCCTGTATCAAAGTTAACGCCAGAGCAAACTAAGTACCACTTCCTGTCTGGCTTTACTGCTAAATTGGCAGGTACTGAACGAGGTATCACTGAGCCAACACCAACTTTCTCTGCGTGTTTTGGGGCTGCATTCCTAACACTGCATCCGACTCAGTACGCAGAAGTGCTAGTGAAACGTATGCAAGCGGCTGGGGCTCAAGCATATTTGGTGAACACCGGCTGGAATGGTACGGGTAAACGTATTTCCATCAAAGATACTCGCGCTATTATTGATGCAATTTTGGATGGTTCTATTGAAGAAGCAGAAACTAAACATATTCCAATCTTCAACCTAGAAGTACCTAAAGCACTGCATGACGTGAATCCAGAGATTCTTGATCCACGTGAAACGTACGTCGACCCACTACAATGGGAAAGCAAAGCGAAAGACCTTGCAGAACGCTTTATCAATAACTTTGATAAATATACTGATAATGCAGAAGGTAAAGCATTGGTAAGTGCGGGACCTCAGCTAGATTAATAGTCTAACGCCAACTCAGTCATACATAAGCCCTCCTCTTGAGGGCTTTTTTCGCTTTTTTTGTTGAATAGAAGAGCAATTTGCTCCACTCTGTTAGCTCTTATTTATTGGGGCGTTATTAGAACTATGAAAAAGCTACTGACCTTTGTTTTTTCTTGTTTAATCATACTGTTGCTATCTGGTGCCATTCTATTTGGCCTCATTAACACCAGCTATGTTACCCCGATAGCCCAGTGGAGTATCAATCTATTCTGGCCGAATAAAATCCAGTTTCAACGGGCAGAGTATGACTACCCTTTTCACCTACGCTTATTTGCCCCTACAGTGCAGCTTGGTTACCAGCCGATTACATTTGCACAAATGGATATTTGGCTAAACCAACACCCTTACTACGCTGGAAAATGGCATATCGACAGTATTTTACTTGATGGTGCCAATATCACTGACCGCCTTCCTAGTATTGATTGGTCTCAGACAGTCATACTCCACCAGCTTGCGATGCATAACATCAATCTGGCGGAAGACGATTATCAAATTGAAGGATTGAGCCTACAAGTTAAAAATCCCCAGTGGAATATGCCGCAACAAAAGATACCGTTTGGTGAGTTGCAACTGTCTGCAAAAACTCTCAATTGGCAAGGAGAACAATTCGATCAGCTTTTGATTGATGCTGACTATAAACAGCAAGACAGTACTATTTATGGTTTCTCCTTTGCCTGGCGGAGCGGTCAGATATCTGGCCAAGCCGAGCAGTATCCAGCCGGTTGGTCGTTAGTTAATGTCACAGTAAATCATCTGGACTTATCAAAATCGGTATCCAATCAACTGCAATATAAAATTCAGTCATTACCTACCAACCTAATTAACCATATCAATAGCTTGGATGTACTAAATAGTAATATTTCTTGGCAAGGTATTGAGCTAATTAATACTGATTTATCTCTAGAAGATGTGCAGTTAGGGTCACCTTGGCCATATTCCGGAGAAGTCTCTGCTCATGCAGATACCTTGACTTGGCATGGGCTGCAATGGGTTGGTCCAAACTTAGCCCTTAATTTTAGTCCACAAACAATCAGAGTTAGCGACTTTAGTGCGGGTTTTTGGCAAGGTAACATCCAACTATCTGGAGACATCTCTCCCAACGATGTACATCTTACTAATTTATCGGCTCAGGGCTTAAAATGGTACGGAGAACACCAATCTGACTGGCAAGATTTGCCCTTAACTATCCCTAATTGGCATTCATTAACAATCGACCACCTCTCGCTCGATAATCTGCAACTCATTCAATTAGCCAAACGACCTTTTTGGCAATTGACGGGGTTAAACATTGAAGGTCAGAATACGCAATTCATGCAGAATAACCAATTGGGCTTATGGAATGGTTCTCTGAAAGTATCGGCCAATAGTGCCAGTATCGGTGACACACGCACCAGTCAAGCCATCTTAGAAATGAATAGTAACGATGGTATTTGGCAGCTCTCAAGAGCATTCTTACCGTTTGAACACGGCTACCTAGACGCCAATGCCCAATGGGACTTTAAACAGCATTCAGGGCCATGGCAATTGAATATACACACAGATAGTGTCCCTATCGGTATCCTGAATCAATTTATTAATCTTCCATTTAAGTTTGAAGCCGTAGCAGACACAGATATGCAGCTTTCTGGATTGGGCGGAAGCACTGCTGTCATTCAACACACGCTTAATGGCAAGGTAAGTGCTAACTTACGTGAAGGTACTTTACTGCTAGAATATGACAATCATACCATCGCACAGCCTTTTGAACTGAATAAACTGCAATTAACAGCGGACCGTGGAAGAATCACGATTCCAGAGATAAAACCCGATGGAATAGGGTTTGATGCAACGTTTGGTGGCTCGTTTGATTTAGCAGATTCTAAAGCAGGAACTTGGACTCTCACCGATCACATTGATAACTGCCAAACCGTTAGTTTTGATATTTGGCATAACACGACGCAAGTAAATCAATGCAGAAAAAATTAATTCACGCATACAAATCACTACAAACCAGACCTAATGAGGCATTTTTTTAGTGTTTCTTTGTAGTTAGGCATTAGCATGTAAGTACCTACAAACTCTACAGCATCCTTACCGTCACTAGAAATCATGACATTCACGACAATTCGAGCCCTACGACCAGACGCTAAGCGATCTAAATCTCCACTGATTCCATCTAACGATGTTGAGGCAATTGGAGTGGAGAAAACCGGATGTTGATAGCGAATATGACTGTCGACTAAGACAATATCACCTTTTAACCCCCGTTCCTTCATCAGCAACCAAGCCATGCCCCAACCGGTTAATGTGGCCATGGTAAATGCGGAGCCGGCAAACATTGTATTGTGTGGGTTTAGATTCGGATTTAAGGGCGCACTGCATTGAAATTGGTAGCCTGTATATTCAAGAATTTTTATCCCCATCTTCTCGCTAATAGGAATATTGTCTTCCCAACGCTGCTGAAGCTCAGCACACCATTCAGGCTTACGCAAAACATTGGCCATAGCGTCTATTGTTTTCACCATTTGCTGATGACGAACAGGGCCTCGTTCATGGCTTAACTCACCACGACACTCAAATCCATTACTTTCATAAAAGCTGACAGCGTCTTCACGGGCGCGACACACCAGTCGTTTTACCCCTTCTTGGCGCGCTAATGACTCAAGAGCGACCAATAACAACGACCCCATCCCTTTATCACGGCGATTGGCTTTCACTGCCATATAGCGAATTTGGCCTTCACAATCTGGTGTTATATATAAACGGCCTATTGCGATAGGTCTTCCTCGCCCATCAACAATCATTCTATGGTGGCTCATACCATCATATTCATCTTTTTCAGACCCTTGTGGCATCTGCCAAGGTTCACGCAACATCTGCCAACGAAAATGAAAATACTTATTGAGCTGATTTTCCGTTTTCGGCGTAATAAGTTTAAACATAAAAAGCCACCCTACTGGCAGTCATCTCAGTGGTAAAAATTGGGTATTATCGTTTTTGTAGTACCCAGTTGAGTATTAATACAGGACTATAACAATTCCGTCCATTATACCTGTAACCAGAACGTGACCGGTCCATCATTGATAAGTGAAACTTTCATATCCGCAGCAAAACGGCCACGCTGGGTCGGTAATACCTTGCTGCACAACTCACTGAAGTGTTCATATAATCGTCGAGCCTCATCAGGGTGTGCACCTTTAGAGAACCCAGCTCGCGTTCCTTTGCGAGTATCTGCGGGCAATGTGAATTGAGAGACCACTAGCACACTCCCTCCCACATCTTTAACACTGAGGTTCATTTTACCCTGTTCATCTTCGAAAACACGGTAGGTGGTAACTCGCTCCATTAATCGCTGTGCTTTTGCTTCATCATCTTCCTTTTCGACTCCCAGCAATACCAATAATCCTTGCTGAATTTCACCAACCACTTCCCCTTCAACGCGAACCGCAGCTTCACTCACTCGTTGAATTAATGCTATCACTTACTTTTCCTTCTGATTTTTCGTCTAAATATTGATTATCATGATCAGGCTCTTGCCAATGCTCACGTTCACCCAATGAAGCGGTAATTTCAGCGCCCACCAGCACAATAACCCAGCATAAATACACCCAAACAAACAGAATGGGAATAGCAGCTAATGCCCCGTAAATTAATTGATAGGAAGGAAATTGAGTAATGTATATCGCAAATCCTTTTTTGCTTAGCTCAAACAGTAAAGCAGCAGCAATAGCACCAGTAAATGCATGATGCAGGCGTACCTTTTTATTCGGAACTAACAAGTACAGTACCACGAATGCGAGAAAAGAGAGAATAACCGGTAGCCAGCGCAAGAATAGATTATAGGCTCCCGTTAACGTTTCATTTTCTAACAGCTTGAGAGATGTTACGTAGGAACTCAAAGCAATACTTGCACCAATTAAGAGCGGTCCTAAAGTCAAAAACATCCAATACATAGAAAAAGAAAAAACCATCCGCCGTTTGTGTTTTACTCGCCAAATGAAGTTGAGGCTACGATCAACATTAGATATCAGCATCAAAGCAGCAACAAACAAGAACATACTGCCAAAAATGGTCATTTTTCCTGTATTAGCCACAAATTGTTTAAGAGCGACACTTACTGCATCTCCAGCAGTGGGAACAAAGTGCGTAATAACAAAATCTTGTATCACATCTCCTACATTTTCAAACACAGTAAAAGAGGACAAAATCGATACTAATACCGTTAACATGGGCACAATTGAAATGAGCGTGATATAAGCAAGATACCCGGCCGTAACATTGATTCTGTCATGACTCATCCGCTCACCTAAATAGCGAAAGTATCGCAGAGATTGGGGAAGAAGATACTGGTAGGAACGCATAGCACCCTTATATTAATAACTTATCATTAGTCTCATTCTAATAGAAACTAAGGCGAGATGTGGAGAGAGTTTCTAATGTCGAGCACTTGGTTCAAATTGAACGTTAGGCTCAATAAAGACAAACAGCACAAAACCAGCAGGCACAAAAAAGCCCCCGTTAAACGGAGGCTTTTGGATTAGATTCGCTGACTAATTCAGAGAACGATTCGATTACTTACCGCTACGATAAGCGCGTTTACGGTCGTTTTCTGTTAGGAACTTCTTACGAATACGGATGCTTTCAGGTGTTACTTCAACCAATTCATCGTCATCGATAAACTCAAGAGCTTGCTCTAGAGTGTATTTGATTGCAGGTGTTAGAACCTGAGCTTCATCAGTACCAGATGCACGAACGTTGGTTAGCTGTTTACCTTTCAGACAGTTAACTGTTAGGTCGTTTGAACGGCTGTGGATACCCACAATTTGACCTTCGTACACTTCATCACCGTGCTCAGCAAATAGACGACCACGCTCTTGAAGGTTAAATAGAGCGTAAGTTAACGCTTTACCTGTTGCGTTCGAGATTAATACGCCGTTCTTACGTTGACCGATATCACCACCTTTGTGAGCACCATAGTGATCAAAAGTATGATATAGCAAACCAGAACCTGAAGTCAGAGTCATGAACTCAGTTTGGAAACCGATTAAACCACGCGAAGGCATTACGAAGTCTAGACGAACGCGGCCTTTACCATCTGGAGACATGTCTTTCAGTTCACCTTTACGAAGACCGATGCTTTCCATGATGCCACCTTGGTGCTCATCTAATACATCGATAGTCACAGTTTCAAACGGTTCCATCAACTGGCCGTCAACTGTTTTCAAGATAACTTCAGGACGAGATACTGCTAGTTCAAAACCTTCACGACGCATGTTTTCGATCAGGATAGATAGGTGAAGTTCACCACGACCAGAAACGCGGAAACGGTCTGGATCATCAGTTTGTTCAACACGCAACGCTACGTTATGAACTAATTCTTTTTCTAGACGTTCAAGAATGTTACGTGAAGTTACGAACTTACCTTCTTTACCAGCAAACGGTGAAGTGTTTACTTGGAAAGTCATTGTTACTGTTGGTTCATCAACAGTCAGTTCAGGTAGCGCTTCAACGGTGTTTACATCACAGATCGTATCAGAGATTTTTAGTTCACCAAGACCAGTGATGGCAACGATGTCACCCGCTGTTGCTTGTTCATCTTCAAAACGTTGCAAGCCTAGGTAACCAAGAACAGTACCAACTTTACCGTTACGTTTGCTGCCATCTGCAGAAACAATAGTAACTTGTTGGTTAGGTTTTACTGTACCGCGAGTTACACGACCAACACCGATAACGCCAACGTACGCGCTATAATCAAGCTGAGAGACCTGCATTTGTAGTGCGCCGTTAGGATCGACGTCTGGTGCAGAAACAACGTCAACGATAGTTTGGAACAATGGTTCCATGTTCTCGCCAGTCACGCCTTCTTCTGTGCTTGCCCAACCGTTTAGTGCTGATGCATATACCACTTGGAAATCAAGCTGTTCATCAGTTGCACCAAGATTGTCAAATAGATCGAACACTTGGTCCATAACCCAATCAGGGCGCGCACCAGGACGGTCAATTTTGTTGATTACAACGATTGGTTTCAAACCGTGGTCGAACGCTTTTTGCGTTACAAAACGAGTTTGAGGCATCGGACCATCAACGGCATCAACGATAAGAAGAACAGAGTCTACCATTGACATGATGCGTTCAACTTCACCACCGAAGTCTGCGTGTCCAGGAGTGTCAACGATATTGATACGGTAGTCATTCCAATTGATAGCAGTATTTTTCGCTAGGATTGTAATGCCACGCTCTTTTTCGATGTCATTCGAGTCCATGACACGCTCTTCAACTTCACCGCGAGACTCTAACGTGCCTGACTGTTGTAGTAGCTTGTCAACAAGAGTGGTTTTACCGTGGTCAACGTGAGCGATGATCGCGATGTTTCTTAGTTTTTCAATTTGTGGAGTAGCCATGGATTTTGCTTCACTTAATTACACAAATGACCCTTTACGACACCATGCCGTAATCGAGGTCAGAGCTTGGTTAAAAAAACGGCCATAATGTACCAGATTTTAGCGAAAAACCTAGGAATATGTGATCTATTACCGTTATTTTTCTTATTTAGTCCTCAAAATAAGAACCTTTCCCAACTTGATGTAAAACAAATTCACCGCTTTATCAGTCAATTGTCGATTGACATAAGAACAAGATATAGGCTGAATAGTACCTCAATAGGTTAAAATTGGTGCACAGCAATCGCACACCGCACCATATGAGTGCAAGTTGGGATCATTTTAGTGCAATTGATAGCACCAAAACGAGACACCATCTAACTAAAGCATTGAAAATCAAGGACTTAATTTTCTGGCACGGATCTAGCTTTTAGCTGAATATCATCGATTTTCAAATGGGCAAGGCAAATTTCATCGCCATTCTCATATAGATTCGAGCCCCAACCGCTATTTTAACACTGGAGGTTATCCAAGATGTCAGTAGAAAATGTTCTATCGCTGATCCAAGAAAACGAAGTAAAGTTTGTTGACTTACGCTTCACCGATACGAAAGGTAAAGAACAACACGTATCTATCCCAGCTCATCAAGTCGACGCAGACTTCTTCGAAGAAGGAAAAATGTTCGATGGTTCTTCAGTTGCTGGCTGGAAAGGTATTAACGAATCAGACATGGTTATGATGCCAGATGCATCATCAGCTGTGCTTGACCCATTCACAGAAGACGCAACAGTAAACATTCGTTGTGACATTCTAGAACCTGCAACAATGCAAGGTTACGATCGCGACCCTCGTTCAATTGCAAAACGCGCTGAAGAGTACATGCGTTCAACTGGTATTGCAGATACTGTTCTTGTAGGTCCAGAACCAGAATTCTTCCTATTTGACGACGTTCGTTTCTCTTCTGACATGTCAGGTTCTTTCTACAAAATCGATGACATCGAAGCTGCATGGAACACTGGTACTGAATACGAAGATGGTAACAAAGGTCACCGTCCAGGCGTTAAAGGTGGTTACTTCCCAGTAGCACCAGTTGACTCTTCACAAGACATCCGTTCTGCTATGTGTCTAATCATGGAAGAAATGGGTCTTGTTGTTGAAGCTCACCACCACGAAGTAGCAACTGCTGGTCAAAACGAAATCGCAACTCGTTTCAACACAATGACTACAAAAGCTGACGAAATCCAAATCTACAAATACGTTGTTCACAACGTTGCTCACGCATTTGGTAAAACAGCGACATTCATGCCTAAACCACTAGTTGGTGACAACGGTTCTGGTATGCACGTTCACCAATCTCTTGCAAAAGACGGTGTGAACCTATTTGCTGGTGATAAGTACGGCGGTCTTTCTGAAACAGCACTTTACTACATCGGTGGTGTTATCAAACACGCGCGTGCAATCAACGCATTTGCTAACGCATCAACTAACTCATACAAACGTCTTGTACCAGGCTTTGAAGCGCCAGTTATGCTTGCTTACTCAGCACGTAACCGTTCTGCTTCTATCCGTATCCCAGTGGTACCAAGCCCTAAAGCACGTCGTATCGAAGTTCGTTTCCCAGATCCAACAGCTAACCCATACCTAGCATTCTCTGCATTGCTAATGGCTGGTCTTGACGGTATCAAGAACAAGATTCACCCTGGGGATGCAATGGATAAAGACTTGTACGATCTACCTGCAGAAGAAGCAGCAGAAATCCCACAAGTTGCAGAAAGCTTTGAAATCGCACTTAAAGCTCTTGATGCAGACCGTGAATTCTTAACTGCTGGCGGTGTATTCTCTGACGACTTCATTGATTCTTACATCAACTTGAAATCAGAAGATGTTACTAAAGTTCGCATGACAACTTCTCCAGTAGAATTCGAACTATACTACTCTGTATAATCGTCTCGTCTTATCAAAGACTTCAAAGACCTGCCCTTGGGCAGGTCTTTCTTTTTCTAAATCATATTTTCTCATTTCTTCTACACGATAGTGCAATAAGCACCAAAACGGTGTGTTCTGTGCCATTTGTGTCAATAAATACCTATCGAGCAGATTAAACTGGTGGAAGCGGCAAGCTTATTGCATTGTTACTCTTCGTTATGGTGCATTTGCTTACTGCAAAACACAAAAAAGCCCAGTTTGTGCGCATACGCATTCTCTCTCGGGGCATTATTAGCCTAATGACTAATTTTTCTGCGACATAACAGATGCTACAATGCACAATATTAGTGCAATGCATCATTTCGGAACATGGGTAAAGGAAAATACTGTGGACGCTGAATTAAGCCAAACCATTATAGATAATATAGTGACTGCCACTTTGATGCTGGATGAATCATTGTGTGTTCGTTACGCCAACCCATCTGCTGAGCAATTATTTTCACAGAGTGCTAAACGAATTATTAACCAACCTATCTCAAAGCTAATCCAACACGCTTCCATGGATTTAGCATTACTATCTCAGCCCCTTCAAAGTGGCCAGAGCATTACCGATAGTGATGTGACATTTGTTGTCGATGGTAAACCTCTAATGTTAGAGGTAACTGTTAGCCCATTGTCTTGGAAAAAAGAACTCATGCTGCTTGTTGAGATGCGCAAGATAGGTCAACAACGCCGTTTAACACAAGAACTAAACCAACACGCTCAACAACAAGCTGCAAAGTTGTTAGTGCGAGGGTTGGCTCATGAAATAAAAAACCCGCTTGGTGGACTAAGGGGCGCTGCGCAGCTTCTGGAAAGAATGCTACCGGATCAAAGTCTCACTGAATACACACAGATTATCATCGAGCAGGCAGATAGATTACGAGCGCTTGTGGACCGCCTTCTTGGCCCACAAAAGCCTGGAAAAAAGAAATCAGAGAACTTACATCAGATCTTGGAGAAAGTACGTCAACTTGTCGAGCTGGAAGCGAACGCCGATTTGATTATTGAAAGAGATTACGATCCAAGTCTTCCTGATATCTTAATGGACACTGATCAAATTGAGCAGGCGCTACTCAACATAGTAAGTAATGCAGCGCAAATATTAGCGCATCAACCGCATGGCATTATTACATTAAGAACTCGTACCGTACATCAAGCCAATATTCATGGCCAACGGCATAAGTTGGTCGCTCGTATAGAAATCATTGATAACGGACCTGGTATACCAACTGAATTACAAGATACTCTGTTTTATCCCATGGTAAGCGGCAGAGACGGAGGTTCTGGACTTGGATTATCCATTTCCCAAAACCTCATTGATCAGCACAACGGAAAAATTGATGTGGAAAGTTGGCCTGGAAGAACCACGTTTACCATTTATTTACCGATTCAATGAACGTGATCGGTTTGATATTAAGGAATTAAATTATGAGTAAAGGATACGTATGGGTTGTAGACGACGACAGCTCAATTCGTTGGGTCATGGAAAAAACCCTTTCTTCTGCGAATATCAAGTGTGAAACGTTCTCAGATGCGGAAAGTGTCTTAATGGCTCTAGAACGAGAGACTCCAGATGTTCTCGTTTCAGACATCCGTATGCCGGGTATCGATGGGCTTGAACTCCTTAACCAAGTACATTCCCGCTCACCTGAGCTACCTATCATTATCATGACTGCTCACTCAGACCTAGATGCTGCAGTTAATGCTTATCAACAAGGCGCTTTCGAATATCTGCCTAAACCTTTTGACGTTGATGAAACGCTAACGCTAGTTGAGCGCGCAATTTCCCATGGGCAAGAACAACGCAAAGAACACTCACAGCATTTAGCTTATAAAGATGACGCACCAGAAATCATTGGTGAAGCACCAGCGATGCAAGAGGTGTTTCGTGCGATCGGTCGTTTGTCACGTTCATCCATATCTGTACTTATTAATGGCGAATCCGGGACTGGTAAAGAGCTAGTCGCACATGCCTTACATCGCCATAGCCCAAGAGCACAAAAGCCATTTATTGCTTTGAATATGGCAGCGATTCCTAAAGACTTGATCGAATCAGAATTATTTGGTCATGAAAAAGGGGCGTTTACCGGTGCAAATAATGTCCGCCAAGGCCGTTTTGAGCAAGCGAACGGTGGCACACTGTTTCTTGATGAAATAGGAGATATGCCCCTAGATATTCAAACACGCTTATTACGTGTCCTTGCGGATGGTCAGTTCTATCGTGTTGGGGGGCATTCTGCAATTAAAGTAGATGTTCGTATTGTGGCCGCAACCCACCAGAATTTGGAAAAGTTGGTTCACCAAGGAAAATTCCGTGAGGATTTATTCCATCGATTGAACGTAATTCGTATTCAAATTCCTGCACTGCGAGAACGGCGCCAAGATATAGAAAAATTAGCTAAACACTTTTTGGCTATGGCTGCCGATGAACTCGGTGTTGAGATGAAAACACTGCAGCCTAAGACGTTAGAGATTCTAACTCGCTTAGACTGGCCAGGAAACGTGCGTCAGCTTGAAAACATGTGTCGCTGGCTTACAGTGATGGCGACAGGTTCTGAGGTTTTACCTAGTGATTTACCATCTGAATTACTTTCTGAAAAGAAAAACGTCGATTTTGAAGGTGATAACACATGGCAAAAACAGCTAGAAGCCTGGGCGAAATCAGCGCTAGCCTCAGGTGAAACTGACATTCTTTCTTATGCTTTACCCGAGTTTGAACGTATTCTACTTGAAGCAGCCTTAAACCATACCAACGGTCATAAACAAGATGCTGCCAAAGTTCTGGGTTGGGGTCGTAATACTCTAACTCGCAAACTAAAAGAACTTTACTGATCAATGGGCTGTCTACCAATAACTGGTAGACAGCTTATCTATCCAAGCATACTTTATAACTATCTAATTGTTATTCTTAATATAAAGTCGTCACAATCCTCATTTTCATAAATCCTCGTTATAGATATTTTTGCAAACAAGGCTGACATCTAATCGTTAGGTTTTTATACTTAGCCAAAATATCGACCAGGATACTCAAATAATGATTAATAAAGATCTCCCTCTTACGGATATTCACCGCCACTTAGATGGAAATATTCGTACCAGCACGATCCTAGAACTTGGCCAACAATTTGGTATTCAATTACCTGCTTCTGATATTGCAGGACTGACACCACACGTACAAGTCGTAGAAACAGAACCGTCACTGGTCGCCTTTTTATCCAAATTAGATTGGGGGGTTGCTGTACTTGGGGATTTAGACGCCTGTCGTCGAATTGCGTATGAGAATGTCGAAGATGCGCTTATTGCTCAAATAGACTACGCCGAGTTACGTTTTTCACCCTACTACATGGCAATGAAACACAAGTTACCAATTGAAGGGGTTGTTGCTGCAGTTATTGATGGCGTTAAAGCAGGTCAGCGCGACTTTGGTATTAAATGTAACCTCATTGGTATCTTAAGTCGTACATTTGGTACCGAGGCATGTCAGCAAGAATTAGATGGTTTGCTTGCTCATCAAGACCAATTAGTTGCTATTGACCTAGCAGGTGATGAACTAGGGCAGCCCGGAGAGCTATTCGTAAAACACTTCAAACAAGTCAAAGATGCTGGATTAGCCGTAACTGTTCACGCTGGAGAAGCTGCTGGCCCTGAAAGTATGTGGCAGGCAATCAATGATCTTGGAGCAGTGCGTATTGGTCACGGAGTTAAGGCGATAGAAGATCCGCGTCTAATGGATTTTCTAGCTGAACATAAAATTGGTATTGAATCTTGCTTAACCTCCAACATTCAAACGAGTACCGTTGTAAGCCTCGCAGAACACCCTGTTAAAGCATTTCTCGACCACGGCATACTTGCTTGTCTAAATACTGATGATCCAGCCGTAGAGGGTATAGAGCTTCCTCACGAATATGAAATTGCAGCCCCCCAAGCTGGATTAACAGATTCTCAAATTCGTCAGGCACAAATCAACGGCCTTGAGCTTTCTTTCTTATCCGAAAGCGAAAAGAACGCTCTTAAAGCGATAGCAGCAAAACGTATTTAACTTTGATACATCACGAAGAAGCCGCATTAGCGGCTTTTTCTTTACCTATTTCAACTCAACCGAGATTTGTCCCAAATAACCAAAACAAAAAAGCCTCAATCTTTCGATTGAGGCTTCAAAACTAAGTGGCGGAACGGACGGGATTCGAACCCGCGACCCCCGGCGTGACAGGCCGGTATTCTAACCAGCTGAACTACCGCTCCGCGAAACTGGTTTTTACCGTAAAGTGTCTAACACTCTACCGTTTAAATTAAAGCCTGGCGATGACCTA
>NZ_WEKT01000037.1:0-48693 GCF_009874545.1 Vibrio eleionomae
CTATCAAACAAACAACCAAAACAACCGAGCAATTAATTAATGATCAAAATGTATGATCACATTATATTCGCATGATCATTAAAAGATCCTTTATTTGATCCCGATAATTTCTCTATTCTTGATAAAAGAAAAACAGCATCTATAGGTTATTTAACGCGCATTAAAAAGCCGGATTTTTAAATCCGGCTTTTATATTTCTTAGGCAAGAAAAGTTATCTAACCAAAATAATGGAAAGAGGTTTAATGCTATTCTTGCTCGTCTTCTGCATCAGAGTCATCACCTTCTTCAGGTGCAGCAGAATCTGTAGTTTCTTGAGAATCAACAACTTGTTCTTCTCCGTCCACAATTTCTTCTACTTCTTCTAACTCTTCAATTTCTTCGATGCGCTGCAAAGCAACCACTTGTTCGCCTTCAGATGTACGAATCAGTGTGACACCTTGGGTGTTACGACCGACTTGGCTCACTTCAGACACACGTGTACGAACCAGCGTACCCGCGTTAGTGATCATCATGAATTCGTCAGCTTCGTCTGCTTGGATCGCACCCACAACGGATCCGTTACGCTCAGAGACTTTGATCGAAACAACACCCTGAGTCGCACGACTCTTCGCTGGATATTGTTCTAGCTCTGTACGTTTACCGTAACCATTTTCAGTCACAGTTAGTACATCACCATCAGTCTTCGGTACGATGAGTGATACCACTTGGTCACCATCAGCGAGCTTCATACCACGTACACCAGATGCAGTACGACCCATTGCACGAACTTGATCTTCTTTAAAGCGTACTACTTTACCGAATTTCGAGAACAGCATGATATCGTTTTCGCCGTTAGTGATATTAACACCAATCAACGAGTCATCGTCACGCAGGTTAACAGCGATTAGACCGTTAGCACGAACATTAGCGAACTGAGAAAGCGTAGTTTTTTTCACAGTACCGTCGCCAGTCGCCATGAAAATATAACTATCTTCTGTGTATTCACTCACTGGAAGAATCGCAGAAATACGCTCACCTGCTTCAAGAGGCAAAATATTAACAATTGGCTTACCACGAGCGGTACGTGTTGCATGCGGCAATTGATAAACTTTCAAGCGATATGCTTTACCACGAGTAGAGAAGCACAGAATGTTATCGTGAGTATTTGCCACCAGCAGACGATCGATGAAGTCTTCATCTTTCATGCGCGTTGCACTCTTACCACGACCACCACGACGTTGCGCTTCGTAATCACTTAGCAGTTGGTACTTAACGTAACCTTCGTGTGACAGTGTCACTACTACATCTTCACGAGCAATCAGCTCTTCTAGGTCGATGTCATGGCTCGCTGCAGTGATTTCAGTACGGCGCGCATCACCAAAGCTATCACGAACAATTTCAAGTTCTTCGCGAATCACTTCCATCAAACGAGTTGTGCTTGAAAGAATCAATAGATATTCAGCGATTTGATCAAGAAGACCTTTATATTCATCCAAGATTTTTTCATGTTCTAGACCAGTTAAACGGTGTAGACGCAAATCAAGGATTGCTTGAGCTTGTTGTTCAGTTAAGTAGTAAAGACCGTCGCGAATACCATATTCTGGTTCAAGCCATTCTGGACGAGCAGCATCTGAATCATCACCGGCACGTTCCAGCATCGCTGCAACATGACCCAGTTCCCAACCACGTGCAATTAAGCCTTCTTTCGCTTCTGCTGGTGTTGGTGCTTTACGAATCAGTTCAATGACTTCATCGATGTTTGCAAGAGCCAGAGCCAAACCTTCAAGGATATGAGCACGGTCACGCGCTTTGCGCAATTCATAGATGGTACGACGAGTCACCACTTCACGGCGGTGGTTAACGAAGCACTTCAGCATATCTTTCAGGTTGAACAACTGAGGTTGGCCTTCGTTTAGCGCTACCATGTTGATACCGAAAGTAGTTTGTAGCTGAGTATTGGTATAAAGGTTGTTTAAAACCACTTCACCAACTGCATCGCGTTTACACTCGATAACAATACGCATACCGTCTTTATCAGACTCATCACGTAGCGCACTGATGCCTTCTACTTTTTTATCTTTTACTAATTCTGCAATTTTTTCGATCAGACGAGCTTTGTTCACCTGATAAGGGATTTCCGAAACAATAATGGTTTCACGACCATTTTTATCTTGTTCGATATCCGCTTTAGAACGCATGTATATTTTACCGCGCCCTGTTTTGTATGCGTCAACAATCCCTTTGCGACCACTAATGATCGCCGCTGTTGGGAAATCAGGTCCTGGGATGTATTCCATTAGCTCATCGATCGTGATCTCTTCATTTTCGATGTAAGCCAAACAACCATTGATCACTTCGGTCAAGTTGTGTGGTGGAATATTTGTTGCCATACCTACCGCGATACCAGAGGCACCGTTAACCAGCAGGTTAGGAATTTTTGTTGGTAGAACAGCAGGAATTTGTTCTGTACCGTCGTAGTTATCAACAAAATCGACGGTTTCTTTGTCTAGGTCAGCCAGCAACTCGTGCGCAATTTTCGCCATACGTACTTCGGTATAACGCATTGCTGCTGCGGAGTCGCCGTCGATCGAACCAAAGTTCCCTTGACCATCAACCAGCATGTAACGCAGTGAGAAAGGCTGTGCCATACGAACAATAGTGTCGTATACAGCAGTATCACCATGCGGGTGATATTTACCTATTACGTCACCCACGACACGGGCAGATTTTTTATAAGGCTTATTCCAGTCATTACCCAGAACATCCATCGCGAACAAAACACGACGGTGAACCGGTTTTAGGCCATCACGCACATCAGGAAGAGCACGACCAACGATAACTGACATCGCATAGTCTAGGTACGAACCACGAAGCTCATCTTCAATGTTAACGGGCGTGATCTCTTTAGCTAGATCGCTCATAGAGCCATTATCCCTCTATAGTTTGATCGGTATATCTAAGTAAGAACAACATGTCATTTTATTAGTGGTATTTTTACCACAAAAAATGAGCAGTGCGGTTTTCTAGATATAATTGATACATATAAGGTGAAAAAATATAACACAAATTTCTGGGTGTAGGCATCACTTTCCTTGTCCTTTTATTATGTTGTGACCTCCGTTGAGATTCACTTGACGACAAATTATACATTCTTGACGTTTTGCTTAAATAAGCGCTCAAAAAAACATCACCCGGACCAGATTCAAGGATAAGCACTGGTGAACTTCTGATGCAGGGTTATAATGCATCCACAATTTAATTGGTTAATGATGAGTATCATAGGCAAATAATTATGGCTCAAACACAAAACGTCGACCCGAACGAAATACAAAAATTTGAAGATATGGCCTCACGCTGGTGGGACCTAGAAGGTGAATTCAAACCTCTTCATCAAATTAACCCTCTGCGTCTTAACTATGTATTGGACAAAGCAGATGGTCTATTTGGCAAAACCGTATTAGACGTTGGTTGTGGCGGCGGTATTTTAGCTGAGAGCATGGCACGCGAAGGTGCTAACGTGACTGGCCTTGATATGGGTAAAGAGCCACTTGAAGTCGCACGTCTACACGCGCTAGAAACTGGCACTAAACTCAACTACATTCAAAGTACAATTGAAGATCATGCACAGCAACATCCCCAGCACTATGATGTTGTTACTTGCATGGAGATGTTGGAGCACGTGCCCGATCCTCAATCAGTGATTGATGCCTGTGCAAAACTTGTAAAACCAAACGGTCATGTCTTTTTCTCAACCTTGAATCGTAATTTCAAATCCTACTTGTTTGCGATTGTTGGGGCTGAAAAGCTACTGAAAATTGTGCCTGAAAACACCCATGACCATGATAAATTCATTCGTCCATCAGAAATGATGAAGATGATTGACCACACTCCTTTGCAAGAAATGGGTATCACAGGATTACTTTATAATCCGTTAACTGACACCTATCGCCTTGGTCGAAATGTTGATGTGAATTACATCGTTCACACGCAATTATTCTAATCTGGATATTGATCGTGCAAGAACGTTCGTATGTGTAAATATTTACCGTACTTTGAACGGTTTTTGTGCGCTTGATTCCACTTTGTACAGTGCCTTTTTGAAGGTCATTTTCGGGCAAAGATCAAGAAGTTTTTTTTTGATCCTGGTTATCTATAAAACAATCTGAGAAATGGTTTTTTTTCACTTCAATCCTGCTCTTAGATCATCAGTAAGTAGACACTAACTGTTTTTTTTAGTTTTGTAAGTTATCCACAAACTGTCCAGAATCTCTCACTTGCAATAGCCCTCTGATGGCACTATCTTGTAATGCGAAACGACACAGACCCCTATATATAGTGTTTTGACCCATTATCTATAGGGTTTGCTTTTTGAGAAAAGTTCGCAAAATATTGACAACAACTACACAAAATGCCGCTTTTATCAGTTTTGTTAGGGAAATAAAGCAGAATGAACCAAGAACTTACTGTCACTAAGCGTGATGGCCGTAAAGAAAAGATCAATTTAGACAAAATTCACCGCGTAATCACATGGGCGGCTGAAGGTTTAGATAACGTATCTGTTTCACAAGTAGAACTACGCGCTCACATCCAGTTCTATGAAGGCATCACGACATCTGACATTCACGAAACCATCATCAAGTCCGCCGCCGACCTTATCTCTGAAGAGACACCAGATTATCAATACCTGGCTGCGCGTCTTGCTATTTTCCATCTTCGTAAAAAGGCGTATGGCCAATATGAGCCACCGACGTTGTTTGACCATGTTTCAAATATGGTTGAAAAAGGCAAATACGACCGTCACCTACTTTCAGACTACACTCGTGCAGAACTAGAGCAACTTGATAGCTTTATTGATCACCGTCGCGATCTGAACTTCTCTTATGCTGCTGTTAAACAGCTAGAAGGTAAATATTTCGTTCAGAACCGTGTAACAGGTCAAATCTACGAAAGTGCACAGTTCTTATACATTTTAGTCGCCGCTTGTCTGTTCGCCAACTATCCCAAAGAAACACGTTTGGACTACATCAAACGTTTTTACGACGCGACATCGACATTTAAGATTTCTTTACCTACGCCAATTATGGCGGGGGTACGCACACCAACTCGTCAATTTAGCTCTTGCGTGCTTATCGAATGTGGCGACAGCCTCAACTCAATCAACGCAACAGCAAGCTCTATCGTTCGTTACGTATCGCAACGCGCTGGCATTGGTATTAACGCTGGTCGTATTCGCGCACTCGGTTCAGAGATTCGCGGTGGTGAAGCATTCCACACTGGCTGTATCCCATTCTACAAATACTTCCAAACAGCAGTAAAATGTTGTTCGCAAGGTGGTGTACGTGGTGGAGCTGCGACTGTGTTCTACCCACTTTGGCATGGCGAAGCTCAATCACTCCTCGTACTGAAGAACAACCGCGGTGTTGAAGAAAACCGTGTTCGTCACATGGACTATGGTGTTCAATTAAACAAATTGATGTATCAACGCTTGGTTGAAGGTGGCAATATCACCCTATTCTCTCCTTCTGACGTTCCAGGGTTGTACGATGCATTCTTTGAAGACCAAGATGAGTTTGAACGTCTATACGTTAAATACGAAAACGATGCGAGCATTAAGAAAACCACTGTCAAAGCTGTTGAACTGTTTTCACTTCTAATGCAAGAACGTGCGTCTACTGGCCGTATTTACATTCAAAACGTCGATCACTGTAATACACATAGCCCGTTTGATGAGAAAGTCGCGCCTGTACGTCAATCGAACTTATGTCTTGAAATCGCACTACCAACTAAACCACTAGCCAATGTAGAAGATGATGAAGGCGAAATCGCCCTATGTACTCTGTCTGCATTCAACTTGGGCGAGATCAAATCACTGGATGATTTTGAAGAACTGTCAGAGTTGGTTGTTCGCGCTCTCGATGCCCTGCTTGATTACCAAGATTATCCACTGCCAGCTGCGCGTAAATCATCAATGAACCGCCGCACTCTTGGTGTGGGCGTGATCAACTACGCATACTACTTAGCGAAAAATGGTGTTCGTTACTCAGACGACAGCGCAGTCGGCCTCACTCACCGCACATTTGAAGCGATGCAGTACTACTTACTGAAAGCTTCTCTTGAATTGGCAAAAGAGCGTGGACGTTGCCCACTGTTTGATGAAACCAACTATGCGAAAGGCCTAATGCCTATCGATACGTATAAAAAAGATGTAGATATTATCTGTGAAGAGCCGCTTCATTACGATTGGGATGCATTGCGTGCAGAAATCATGGAACACGGTCTACGTAACTCGACGTTGACGGCATTGATGCCTTCAGAAACATCATCGCAAATTTCAAATGCCACCAACGGTATTGAGCCGCCACGTGGTTACGTTTCAGTCAAAGCATCGAAAGACGGTATTTTGAAACAAGTAGTGCCTGAGTACACTAAGTACAAAGACAACTATGAACTGCTGTGGAATATTAATGGCAACGACGGTTACCTACACCTAGTTGGCGTTATGCAGAAGTTTGTTGACCAAGCTATTTCATCAAACACTAACTACGACCCAAGCCAATATGAATCTGGCAAGGTTCCGATGAAACAACTACTAAAAGATCTGCTGACAGCCTATAAATTTGGTGTAAAAACCTTGTACTACCACAATACTCGTGATGGTGCAAAGGATGAGCAGAGCGGTACAGTGGTACAAGCTCAAGATGATGATTGTGCAGGCGGCGCTTGTAAGATCTAAGCGAGACATCGCCTCTTCCCTTAATTATTCGTTGCGGCTTATGCCGCAACGTATTCTATTAAGGCTGACTCATTAATTGAACGTTCCTCCCCTCGGAGGGAACAAAACGGATGAAAGTGATATGGCTTATAGTACTTTTACACAAAATAAAAACGACCAGTTAAAAGAGCCTATGTTCCTCGGTCAGCCGGTGAACGTAGCGCGTTACGACCAACAAAAATACGAAATTTTTGAAAAACTTATTGAGAAGCAACTCTCTTTCTTCTGGCGTCCAGAAGAAGTCGATGTTTCTTCTGATCGTATTGACTACGCAAAACTACCAGAGCATGAAAAACACATCTTCATCTCGAATTTGAAATATCAAACACTGCTTGATTCGATTCAAGGTCGTAGCCCAAACGTCGCACTATTACCGCTGGTCTCTCTACCTGAACTAGAGACTTGGATTGAAACATGGTCTTTCTCTGAGACTATTCACTCACGTTCTTACACTCATATCATCCGTAATATCGTTAACGATCCAGCGGTTGTTTTTGATGATATCGTTGAAAATGAACACATCATTAAACGCGCGAAAGACATCTCAACGTACTACGACAAACTGATTCAGTTGACTAATGACTACCACCGCTTTGGCGAGGGTGTACATGAGCTAAATGGTGAGAAAGTTGAGGTTAAGCTTCACGAGTTGAAAAAACAGCTTTACCTATGTTTGATGTCAGTGAACGCACTTGAAGCGATTCGTTTCTACGTGAGTTTCGCGTGTTCATTCGCGTTTGCTGAGCGTGAGCTCATGGAAGGTAATGCTAAAATCATCAAATTGATCGCTCGCGATGAAGCGTTGCACCTAACAGGTACCCAGCATATGCTGAACCTACTACGCAATGGTATGGATGATTTTTCATTTATTCAAATCGCAGAAGAAGCAAAACAAGACTGTTTTGATCTATTCAAAGATGCCGCGGAACAAGAGAAAGAATGGGCAGAATACCTATTCAAAGATGGTTCAATGATTGGCCTTAACAAAGATATCCTAAGCCAATATGTGGAATACATTACCAATATCCGTATGCAAGCAGTAGGTCTTGAACCTGCGTACCCAGGTGCTGATACCAACCCTATTCCATGGATCAATGCTTGGTTGTCTTCAGATAACGTTCAAGTTGCCCCACAAGAAGCTGAAATCAGTTCTTATCTTGTTGGTCAAATTGATAACCAAGTTAGCTCTGATGATTTTGAGGGCTTTGAACTGTAATGGCTTCTGTCAAAATCAACAATCAAGTGACCATCGAATCAAACGCCTCTGATACTTTGTTAGAGACGATGGAAAAAGCAGGCCTAGAACCAGAATATAATTGTCGTGATGGTCATTGTGGCGCATGTCGCTGCAAACTCAAAGCTGGGTCTGTCGAGTATGTTGGTTTTGCCATGGCATTCACTCAGCCAGACGAAATCTTACCGTGTATCTGTAAAGCAAAAACAGCGTTGGAAATTGAAGAAGTTCATTACCAACCTAAAGCAAAACGCGCCTAATGGCGCGTTTTAGTAACAATTCTGAACCGGTGTTACGCTCCTAGTTTTCATCCGATGAAGACTGGGAGAACAGATAAAAAAGCCAGAGCTACGCTCTGGCTTTTGTCATTCCGGATAGAATTTCATCTACAAGTCCAACAGAGATAGGCTTAGCCGCTACCTCTCGACCATCTGCATCGAAAAGAGAGAGACGGTAACCTAAATGACTCTTGTCTTCCTGATCAGTTGGGACGTGACGCCAAAGAGAAGCAATGTCATAAGCACCACTGCTAAGTGCCTCTCCTAGTATCACTTTTTGACTCGATACTTCATACCAAACCAATAATTTAGATTGGTTAAACATACCAGCCTCCTGCCGAAATATCCTCAATGGGAGCTTTCAGTGTACTGGTAAAATCGATCAAAAAAAGCGCAATTTTGGTGTTTTTTCCCCCGTACTTTCTAAATCAGATGGTTACACGTTAGATAATTTGAGCATATGTAATAGCATTTTCCCTTACCGCAGAATAAGTCTAGCCATCATAGAGTTAGGAAAGAGGATCTGTTTTGGTACGACCAAAAAATACAGCGTAATGAAGCGAGATCATCACCACGCTGTATAAAAGGGGAAATTATTACAGAGCACTGGTTGGGATAAACAGTTCTTTCACTTTTAACGTTGCCCCATATTCAGTGAAGACGGGTTTACCTGATAGATAACGACGTAAAATATCTGCTGCTAACGTGCCAATAATCTGTTTTTGATCCTCAATGGTATACTGCCGAGTAAAACGGAAAATTTGTCCCCATTCCCCTTCTGGCGCCGAGAGTGCAACGGTAAATTCCCCATCTTTAATTGGTCCAGTAACAAGAGAAAGGTCAGTGTTACATTTCTCTTTCGTTGCCCCGGCTAGAGCGAAAATCGACGCTAATGGATCTTGCACACCTAAATCGGCGGCGACTTTAGGACTGAGCACCCAACTGTGTCCACAGCGCTGAGCGACGTCCACATTGCTCAGCAACCAGTGCGATAACCAGCCTTTGGTCGATTGCTCCGCAATTGATAGGCTTTGTCCTTTGTCTTCAAGTAAATGTCCTAGGTGATCAAGCATAGGTTCATCAATACTGACAATATAACGCTCTAGATGTTGATATATCATACTCGAGAGTTTCATCCGTTTCTCAGTATCCCTTTTAGGGCCAAACAACTTCACTTCGATAAACGGTAAATATGAACGATAACCCAATGAATACCCTTCAGGTAACTGCAGCTTATCCAACTTCTCACCAATGCCAGACTCTGAGGAACCGAATGTATAAAAATAGCTGCATTCTAAACCAGCCTGCTCGGGATAGCTCTTGCGCAGATCTGGCACAATTTGCTCTTTTACCATTCGCTTAAACTCGCTTGGTACGCCCGGTGTGAAATAAAACCAACAGTCATTGATTTGCAATTTAAACCCGCAAGCGGTACCGATGGGATTATCAATGATAATAGACTTAGCGGGAAGCATGGCCTGCTTTATATTGTTTTGCGGCATCTGGCGCTGGCGAGTAGCGAAAAATGCTTCCATCTGGGTCACCCATTCAGGAAACAAAATTAATTCTTGTTCAGAAACTTCAGCGGCGGCTTCTGCACTTAAGTCATCAGTAGTAGGCCCTAACCCACCATTCACGATGACCACATCGGTATTAAAGCTAAGCATCATTAATTCTTCTACTAATGCAGCTTTAGTGTCTCCAACAGTCGAACGTTTGGCTAGCGGGAAACCGTGTTCAAAAAACTCACGCCCTAACCATGCTGCGTTGGTATCGACGATATCGCCATGTAGAACTTCTTCCCCGGTACTCAACATCGCTATTTTTAGCATTTCTTACCTACCTGTTCTTTTCATTCCGACTGCCCAACGGTTGCTTACAATACAAAGGTGACAGAAAACTCCTAAAGAATATACCTAAAATAGCACGAGAGGCAGAATTTCGAGTCTAAGTATCGGCCATGTAAATCAGTGATTATGTCTTACAACCGGGACATCATATAGCCCAGTTATCGCTGGGTATATATTTGATACTCTACTTGTGCCCATTAGCAAAAATCAACTGTATTTTTAATATCTTATACCCAAGTAAGCTCAAGATGCTATTTCAGTGAGAATCGTTTCACTCTTAGGGCAAGACAATGATTTGAAAACATAGTGATGCTACATTAAAAATCAGTAACACATCCTAGGATAGAATAAAACGCGTCCATCGGATTTAAACGTTTAAGGATGCGTGATTGGCTTACTACCTCTTTAGAGGGCAATTTACCTCAGGTGATAGATTTTTGAACATAATCATAACTAAATTTATTCAAATCTATACACTTGTAACCTGAGTATAAAAAGAAGTTTGGAGACTCAGTATGATTCGTAATTTCGTCATCAGTTTTATGGGTAAAACAACCCCTTCTACACTGAAAACTTTAGCCGCAATTACTAACGAAAACGAGGGCAAATGGCTGATCAGTAAAGTCAATTTCATCGATCAACAAGTGGCAGGTATCATCAAAGTAGAGGTGCCGATGGATAAAGCTGATATAGTAAAAGACGCTTTCCAATCTTTCCCAGAACTCAACGTCAGTATTGTTGACACCGATGTGGCTCCCCATGATGAACAGACCATCTTTAAATTACGCCTAGATGCCACCGACCGAGCAGGTATCGTTAATGATATTACTCACCTCCTCGACTCACAGGGTATTAGCTTACTCGATATGGATTGTAACCGCGTATTTATTGCTGACGTTTCTGGTGTTCAGTCCTCGTTATTTACCGCCAATATATCGCTGCGCTTACCCGCCGAAAGACAAATCGATGACTTAGCAAAAGAGTTAGAATCTTTATACGAAGACACCAAAGTCATTGTACATTCCCACTAAAAAATATTGATGAAATAAATCAGTGGAGGTATTAAGCCTCCACTTTTATTATCCGCAGTAAAAAAAATCTTGAGCTAGTTAACATTCTGATTTTTTAAAGTAGAAAATTTAGCCTTATCGACCACCCTTAATATGTCACTTTATGAGTACTCATATAGTTTCACTACAAAAATACACTTTACTTTGGCATGCTATCCCAACGATTTAGAAACTAAGACGTTTAGCAGCCTCAATTCGCTTGATAGAGTCAAATCCCCCAACCCTATCGACCTATTGTGACTGGAGCGCCCCCTTCTGCGTTTTGCATAGTGTGTTATTGGGCACCGTACTAGTCGCTAGGTGGTATACGTAATGTTTCAGCTTAAGAACATAAAAGTGGGTCGCAAGTTCACGTTAATCATAGTTGCAAGTATTATTGGCTTTATTTGTCTGCTGTTAATCGCAGCCAATGCCTTAGAAGATAACCTCAAATATGAACGTCAAGCTCGGTTGAAAGCCGTGGTACAAAGCACCGTTTCACAAATCCAACACATCAGTCAAGAGTACCCTCAAGACCAAGCCCAAAGAATGGTTGGTCAGCTTATCAATCATTTACGATTTGATGGTGATAATTATGTGTTCGTTATGAATGAGGACCGCAAGATTATTATCCACCCTAGCCAACCCAACTTGGTCGGCAAGGTGATGGGCAGCAACCCATCAGATGAATCAAGCAAAATTTGGTATGACGCGGTAAACACCGCCAAAGGCGGTCAGCACGGAGTGATTGAATACAACTGGAAAACTGACACGGGTGAAGTAGGCGATAAAATTTCCTTTGTACAAGGTTTTGCCCCTTGGAAATGGGTGGTTGGCGCTGGCATGATGATTGATGATATTCAATCTGCGGTGTATAAGCAGTTTATTTCCATGGGGATAGCGGCATTAGTTGTCATTGCCGTTATGATCGTTCTTGGTGTTGTGGTACGTAATTCTATCGTACACCCTCTCAACTCCATTATGGACACCATGAAACTCATTGCCAAAGGAGACTTGACCGCACGTGTCAGTTACGATGGCAAAGATGAAATTGGCATACTTGGCAAACGTGTTAACGACAGCATGATAGCGGTTCATCGTGCTCTCTCTGATTCAGTCAACTCAGCCAATCAAGTGGCCGAAGCAGCCATTCGCATTGCGTCCTCCGCAGAAGAAACCAGCCAAGCCGTTGGCAGCCAGCAAACGCAACTAAATAGCCTTGCAACGGCAATGAACGAAATGAGCGCCACCGTTTCAGAAGTGGCTCGACACGCTGAAGATACTGCACAAGATACCCAAGAAGCCAGTCATGAAGCCAGCACCGGTGATAAAGATGTGAACGCCAGTGTCGATAGTATTAAGGCGCTTACTGATGAACTGGAAACCGCGAACAACAACGTGAACAAACTCAAAGAAGGCGTGATGGAAATTAGCGAGGTCACAGCGGTTATTAGCGGTATCTCTGAGCAAACTAACTTGCTGGCGTTAAACGCTGCCATTGAAGCTGCGCGTGCGGGAGAACAAGGCCGAGGGTTTGCGGTCGTGGCTGAAGAGGTACGTAATTTGGCTAGCCGTACTCATCACTCTACCGATGAAATTCAAACCACAATTAATCGCTTGCAGCAATTGGCGGTTACATCCGTTGCTTCAATGGAAGCGAGCCAAAAATTGGCCTACGACAGTGTGGAACGCGCTGAAAATGCAGGTAATGACTTAACTCAAATCGTCAACCACATTCAAAAAGTCAGTGACAATGCTACTCAAATTGCGACGGCAGCTGAAGAGCAAAGTGTGGTAGCAGAAGATATGAACAAAAACGTCAGCGGTATTAATGAATCAGCTTATGAAATGGCTGATGCTGCCAACTATCTTGCTGAAGAAAGTGAAAAATTGGCCGAGCTTTCTCGTCAATTAGATGAAGAACTTAAACGCTTTAGACTCTAGGTAAAACCACTGCCCAATGGGCAGCCAACAGAAAGGTCGGCATTATAGCCGACCTTTTTTTAATAGCGCTGATTCGTTATCTATTGCACAGACCATTGCGAAAGTGCACGCTTAAAATCTTGGAAATCAAATTCATTGAGCTTTTGAAGCTCACCATTTGCGCGCTCACAATACACGGTTGGCATACGTAAGCCATTGAACCAATTCAATTTGACCATGGTATAACCGGCACTATCCATGATGTGTAATTTCTGGCCAATTTCTAGTGGTTCAGCAAATTTAGCTACGCAGAACTGATCGCCCGCTAGACAAGAACATGACCCAATGACATATTCATGTTCACCGTTCTCATCCGCTTCCATAATAGAGGCAGGCTCATTATAAATTAGCGTATCTAAACGGTGGGCTTCTGTCGCTGAATCGACAATAGCGGTTTTCATACCGTTTTCCACGACATCGACTACCGTCACCACAAGATCCGTGGTTTTAGTAATAATCGCTTCACCTGGTTCTAGGTAAACTTGAACACCGTGTTTATCAGAAAATGCTTTTAATGCTGCTGCCAATTTTTCAATTTCATAACCCGGCCAAGTGAAAAATACTCCACCACCTAAACTCACCCACTGCATGTTATCAAGATAACGACCAAAACGGTCCGAAATCGAGTTCAGCAAAGTAATAAAGTTATCTGCACTTTTGTTCTCACAGTTCATGTGGAACATCACACCATCGATAGAGCTAAAGACTTCCTCATCGATATGGTCAGCTTGTACACCCAAACGCGAAAATTGACGTGCTGGATCCGCTAAGTCTTGACCTGCGCAACTCACGCCTGGATTTAAACGCAAACCAATCGAGGCTTTATCTTCAATCAAATGTCGATAAGCTTTGAGCTGTGACTGTGAGTTGAAAATCATTTTGTCACACATATCGGCGACAGCTTTTACGTCATCTTCGCTATAACCCACACTGTAAGCATGTGTTTCACCACCGAAGGTCTCATAACCAAGCTGAACCTCGTAAGGACCAGAACTGGTGGTACCATCAAGGTATGGTTTGATGATGTCAAACACGCCCCAAGTTGAGAAACATTTCAATGCTAGCACCAATTTGACACCCGAAAGCTCTTTCAAGCGTTTCGCGATTTCAAGGTTGCTGATTAACTTGGCTTCGTCAATCATGAAATATGGGGTTTTCAATTCGTTCTTTTGCATGATTATCTCTCGGTATAAATGCAAAAAACAGCCATAGCAAGCTATAGCTGTTTGAGCGCATTACTCGTCATAAAATGACTGGCAATCCATTACTTGTTTAGTGTGTTAATCACTGGTGGAATCGCTGGATCTAACTCCAACACATCCCAGCCTAAACCGATTGAAGGCATCGTTTCTAGGAACGGGTCTGGATTCAGCTGTTCAATGTTAAAGATACCTTTATCTGCCCACTCACCACGGAAGTATTGAAGTGCTGCAGTAATTGCAGGTACACCAGTCGTGTAAGCAATTGCTTGATGCTCAACGTCTGCATAAGCAACTTCGTGATCAGCGTTATTGTAGATAAAGACACTACGTTCTTTACCCTCTTTCTTACCGCGAACCCAAGTACCGATACAAGTCAGTCCTTTATAGCCTGGTGCAAGCGAAGTTGGGTCAGGGAGCAACGCTTTTAGTACGTGTAGCGGCTGTACCACAGTACCATCATTGAGTGTCAACGGATCAGGACTTAAAAGGCCGATATCGCGCATACAATTAAAGTAATTCAGATAACGGTCACCAAAGCCCATCCAGAATTCGATACGTTTTGCTGGAATAAATTCCTGCAGTGAACGTACTTCATCGTGCGCCATTGAGTACACTTTATGTGAACCACAGTTAGGAAATTCAAATTCCATCATACGGGTGTGACACGGTACTTGTTTCCAAGCTTCATTATCCCAGTAGAAAGAATCACCTTGAATTTCTAGCATGTTGGTTTCAGGGTCAAAGTTAGTCGCAAACTTTTTACCATGATCACCAGCGTTTACATCCATTACATCGATGGTGTCGATCTCATCAAATAAGTGCTTAACTGCATAAGCAGCAAACACGCTAACTACGCCAGGGTCGAAACCAGCGCCTAGAATACCGGTGATGCCAGCTTCGGCAAATTTCTCTCGGAATGCCCATTGAGGGTCATAAGCTTCAGGAACTTGTTGACCCTCAGAACATAAATCCACAGCGACAGATGTGTCTAAGTAAGAAGTTTTCGTGCGGTAGCATGCTTCCATAATAGAAACGTTAACCCATGGAGGACCAGCGTTAATCAATAAGCCTGGTTTCACTTCTTCAATCAATGCAACAAGTGCATCAATGTCATCAGCGTCTAGAGCACGAGCTTCTAACTTCTTAGTCGAATCTTTAAGGTTATTTTTACCTTTAATTGATTCAATGATCTTCTCACACTTCCCGATAGAACGAGAAGCTATGGTAATATCACCCAGCACGTCATTGTTCTGAGCTGCTTTGTGTGCAACAACCCAGCCAACGCCGCCCGCACCAATCTGTAGAATTGACATTTATACGATTACCTTTAGTTCGCTAGCTCTTGAGCTAGAGTTTCAATGTTAGCCAGTAGAGATTCGAAATCCGAAATCTTCAAGCATGGGTTCAAGATTGTGAACTTCAGTGCAGACTGACCATTCACAACGGTTTCGCCTAACACAGCGATACCTTTTACTAACGCTTCTAGACGCACTTGTTGATTTAGTTTGTCTAAGTCTGAGGCGTTAACATTTACGGCACGGAACAATACCGTAGATAAAGCAGGCTCTGCCAACAGTTCAAATGCCGAATTGTTGCGAACCAAATTAGCCACTTGCTGGGTTTGAGCCAACAGATGGTCATACATAGCACCAAGCTGTTTTGGGCCAACACTTTGCATCGTCATAAAGACTTTAAGTGCATCAAAACGTTTGGTTGTCGCGATAGATTTGTCGACCAAATTTGGTAACGTATCGTGCTCACGATTTAGGTAATCCGCATGGTGTAGTAGGTATTTCAAGTTAGCACTATCGTTAACTAACAATGCACCACAACTAATTGTTTGATAAAACAATTTATGAAAATCAACGCTGATTGACTGAGCTCGCTCAATACCAGCAAGGCGATCTTTATGGCTGCTCAGAATCAGAGCGCCACCATAAGCGCTGTCAACGTGCATCCACAACTCATTGGCGGCAGCCACATCAGCAATCGCGTTCAAATCATCGATGGCGCCATGATCGGTCGTGCCCGCCGTACCCACAATCGCAAATGGAATTAAACCTTCTGCTTTAACCCCTGCAATCACAGATTCAAGTTTAGACACATCCATTGTACCGTTTTCATGGGTTTCAACGGCAACAATTGCTTTCTCACCTAATCCCATCCACGCAGCAGATTTTTGCACTGTGAAATGAGATTTGTCTGAACAGATGATACGTAACTTGTGAGCGTATTCTGGTAGGCCAAATTTTTGGATAGAGTGACCGGATAGCTTATCTGCAATCCAATCACGCGCTAGCATTAAGCCCATTTGGTTACTTTGCGTACCACCACTAGTAAAGATGCCATCCGCTTTATCAGATAGGTCAAACTTGCCACATAACCAGTTCACAACTTTCTGCTCAACATAGGTTGCAGCTGAGGCTTGATCCCAAGAATCCATGGATTGGTTTAATGCACCAATCATTGCTTCAGCAACCACAGATGGCATTAATGGTGGCGTATGCAAGTGCGCAATAGTATGAGGGTGCTGAACAATGATGGAATTTTTACCCACCAATTCCGCGGTTTCTTCAATCACATCTTGCAACGACGCGTGTTTGTTATCCAAATCAACGGCATTAATCGCTTGTTCTAGCTGCTCTGGGTTCAAACCTGAATAAGGCGCACCAACTTCTTCAAAAACTTCACGCAAAGCTTCCGTTGTTTGGTTCATCGCACGAGCGAAATCTTTTGCACCCAATGCACCGGTATGAATGAAGTGTTGTTTCCACTCATCATTCTGCGCATCTTCTTCAGCGCGTTGACCACCACCAGCAGCAATGATTGCTTGTTCAAATACACGCAAAGCAAAATCAAGCTGTTCAAATGAAATAATAATTGGAGATAGGAAACGAATTACTGCTCCTTCGCGGCCACCTTTTTCAACAATCAAGCCACGTTCCAATGCCGCGTGTTGAATCGCGAGCGTTAACTTAGAATCGGCTTGCGGTTCACCAAATTTATTTAACGCACCACTTGGGTCTTTGATTTCAACACCCAGCATTAAACCTTTACCGCGCACGTCGGCAATACAGTTCACGCGAGTCGCAATTTTTTCCAGACCCATGCGTAAATATTGGCCGGCAATATTGGCGTGCTCAACCAATTTATCACGTTGAATGATTTCAAGCGCTTTGGCACCTGAGATCATCGCCAATTGGTTACCACGGAAAGTACCTGAGTGTTCACCTGGCTTCCATGTATCGCAGTTCTTGTTGATGACCAAAAGGGACATTGGCATACCACCGCCAATCGCTTTTGATAAACACAGTACGTCAGGCACAATACCCGCTTCTTCAAACGCGAAGTTATAGCCAGTTTTACCTACGCCGCACTGAATTTCATCGAAAATTAGCAAGATGCCGTGCTCATCACAGATGCGGCGCAATTCACGAAGCCAGAACGCAGGAGCAGGAATCACACCACCTTCACCTTGCACTGGTTCAACAATGATCGCCGCTGGCTTCGCCATACCTGCTTCATCGTCATTCAACAGACGTTCAATGTAACGAATGCCCGCTTTGGCACCTTCATCACCACCAAGACCAAACGGACAACGAATATCGTATGGGAATGGCATAAAGTGTACGTCAGACATCAAACCAGTACGGCGCGCTTTGGTACCTAAGTTGCCCATCATGCCCATCGTGCCGTTCGTCATACCGTGGTATGCACCGCGAAAAGCAAACATTGTGTTACGACCGGTGGTCTGCTTGGCAAGTTTGATCGCCGCTTCCACACAGTCAGCACCAGAAGGACCACAGAACTGAATCACGCAGTTATCACCAAGCTCTGATGGTAAGAAACCTTTCACAGCTTTGATGTAGTTTGTTTTTGCTTTTGTTGCGATATCGAGAGTTTGATATGGCAATCCCGCATCCAACTGATCTTTCAACGCCTGATTAATTTCTGGATGGTTATAACCCAAAGCTAACGTACCAGCGCCAGCTAAACAGTCTAGAAACAGTTGACCACGAGTATCCTCAACCAAGCAGCCATGAGCTTGCTTGATTGCAATTGGTAAGCGACGTGGGTATGAACGAACTGCGGATTCATTTTCTGCTTGGTCAAGCAAAACTTGGTCTGGTGTAAGATCATAGATACCTTCAACAACAGGTACCTCATTAGAAAAAATAGTCGAGATAGTGTTTTCGACTTCAAAGGCTGTACTCATTTTATCATCACCTTGAATACAAAATTTTAGTTCACTCCCCCACCCACGCGGTTTGAGGAGACGGACAAATAGCAAACAATCCACTAATGTAAAAACAAAAGTGGTACAACAGCTGCAATGTGGCAGACAAGGCCACAAGAATTAACTTCAGAAAATCAAGGTTCTGTTATGCTCCGGTCTTCTAAGACTGGACATAGAGGAAGTACAAAGCTGATTAATGTGTGCAAGTTACGTGAGTTCAATGTTGGGTTTCCCATTCGTTTGCTGTATCCGCAGCAAGAGTATCCCGTCTACTAATAAAAGGATTTATCAGTACCTACCCTACGCAGTGTCCCAATCAGCCTGATGGTCACTACGCGTATCCCCCAGAAACAACGTCCGAGATTGTTGCGGAAATTAACATAAAAAGATCCACCGGCGCAATCACTTTTCGATGACAATTGACCATAATGAGAGGATTTTATTTTGGGACCAAGATCAAAAGACGTGTTAGATAGTCTTATTTGCAACATGTTGTATATTTACTTCCAAATTTATAAATTTGGTACTATATGTTGTATTTAATTAGTTTGTTGACATGTAATTCTAAATTAATTCTTTATGGTTAGATGCATGGTTAAATTTCACCCAATACGCCTATTTTAATAAAACAAAAAAAAATGAAGCGACATTGCGCTTCATTTTAATTTAGTGATAGAGGTCATTTTATTCAGTAACAGACGCTTCTGCTGTTACTTTTTTGGGCAATGACGCACTTAATAGAAAATAACCAATCACAGCTGCTGATGTTGAGCCCATTAAGATGCCTAAACGTGCATAGGTATCGTAACTTTCTAATGCAGTACCAAACGCAAGTGATGAGATAAAAATCGACATCGTAAAACCAATACCGCACAAAACAGAAACAGCAAATATCTGTTTAAGCTGCACACGGTCGGGCATTTTTGCTAACCCTGTTTTTAGCGCAACCCAGCAGAAGGTGAAAATGCCCAGAGGTTTACCAATAAACAGCCCTAACGCAACCCCCATCGGCAACGTTGATGCTAAACCACTTAATGAGACCCCCGCTAGTGAAATGCCTGCGTTTGCAAAGGCAAACAAAGGCAATATCCCATAAGCAACATAAGGATGCAGCGCATGCTCTAAATGCTTGAGTGGGGAATGCTCACCTTTTTCTCCTTTTAATGGAATAGCAAAGCCAATCACCACACCTGCTAAAGTCGCATGTACGCCAGATTTCAGTACCGCAACCCATAAGATTGCACCAACGATCAGGTATGGCGCTAAGTGGGTAACTTTCTTCGCATTTAATAAAAACAGCAATGCGGTCATAGCGAAACCGACAGCCAACGCTACCGTTGATAAATCACTGCTGTAAAATAGCGCAATAATCACCACCACGCCAAGGTCATCAATGATCGCCAAAGCAAGCAAAAACACCTTCAAGCTGGTTGGCACCCGACTCCCCAATAACGCCATAATACCAAGAGCAAATGCTATATCGGTGGCAGCGGGAATCGCCCAACCTTGAATAGCCTGTGGGTCTTGCATGTTAAAAAGTGAGTAGATTAACGCTGGAGCCAGCATACCACCGACCGCAGCAATGGCTGGGAAAATGGCCGTCTCTTTTGATTTCAGCGCTCCAACCATCAATTCACGTTTGACTTCTAAACCGATTAATAAGAAAAATACCGCCATTAAGCCATCGTTAATCCAATGAGATAAAGACATACCAAACACATAGGTATGCAATGTACTTGAATACGCTTTGGCAAGAGGGGAATTAGCCACAAACATTGCGATAATCGCAGCGATAACGAGTAGAACTCCTCCAGCTGACTCCATTTGAAAAAACTTCTTTACAGATGCAACCATCCAATTCACCTATTCATTATTAGTTTTGTAACATGATGATAACTAAAGTGTAGCTGCTTAATAGAGCGGTGAATAATCGCTTGTAATGAACTTAAACCTCGGAATAACCGATAAATAAGGCCATATATTACGATATTTATACTGGTTTGATTAAATTCCCATCAAAGCAGATGGCTGAGAATGAGTAATATCAGGTCAAAAAGTAATAAAAAGGTGAGATTTTATTGGGTATTATAAACAGTTAATTATTAATAACTGATTACACTATGCTTAACCAATAGTTGAGAACAAGACGCTATTATCGACAATAGCGTCATTAATACTTGAGTAAAAAGTGGGAGGAGAAGCACATTAATAACCGGATAAGATCATGAATCCACGTGCGTTGTGGGAACCGCTTACATTAACAGGACCTTCCCAGTATGGAACAACATATGGAAACCACATATTGGCGTTCACAGCAGTTGCTGTAAAATTAATATGATATCTCGGGACTTTGATATGCCATTGGGTCGGCACTAAATGACCGTTTGTCGTCGTATTAAGTGTTGGTATCATAGACATATCGTCTTGAGTCAGCGCGATACTCTCTCCTTGTGGCGAGGTGATCGTGCCAAAAAATCTTGGTGCCTGAACCTGTTGACGAAAACGCGTCACGGTTAGTGTCATGCCATTTTGGATATGAAAAACTAACCAATCCCAATGGCGATTAGATTCCAACACAAAATTATTACCCCAACGCTTACCTATCCAAGCAACACCATGAACCCTTAGAGCTTTGCGCTGTCCTTTGATACGAATTTTGCCTGCAACAGCAACTTGAGGAACATCAAATCCATACAGAGCAGCGGATAATGACGGCTCAATATGTTGGTATCCTTGTTCGCCCGGAAGTTGAATCGGCTGTTTTAAAGCCAAGCCGAGCTGAAGAGATACCTGATCGGTATTCGTATTCAGTTCACCGGGAAACGGATTGGCTTCTTTACCGTTTAAAGACCAATTATCAATCCAAAGTTTAAACGGCTCACGCTGAAATCCTGCTTGGCCAATACCGCCACGTGCCAATTTCTGATCGAACCAAACCTGATGTTTATGGGAAATAGCGACTTGTGCCAAATACAGTTGAGGATGATCCCAACTTACTGATTTACGATCATCATGAGCTAGGCGCATCAAATTCCAGTGCACTCCATAGCGGTTACCTTGCTCATCTTCCACATTAGCAACAAAAGACCACCACTCATTTTGAAAACTGGGATGAAACGCAAAATCGTCCGGCAGAACCACAGGATGATCGGGCATCACTTGTTGATAGTGCTGCTGGTTTAAGAAAAAACTTTCTGCCTTCTTAGAATGCAAAGATCCAGTAAGAAGCCCAGCCCCTGTTGACCACAGTAAATAAGCAAGAGCAACAAAAAACAGAACGATGATTCCGATAACCACAGGTACGCAGCTATTACGACGGAAAAACTTCATTAGAGAGCGTCCCTTAGTGAGGTCATCGGCGATTTACGGACTAAACGTAAAACAGGCAAAGCACCTGCGACAAGTAGAGCTAACATGGAAAATAACGCGGTTTCGATATATTTACTGGTCACTAACTGTACTTGCATGGTCCAGCCAAAAGAATCTCTAATGAGTACATCGACCATCAGGTTAGCTAACATTATCCCAAGAGGCACTGCAATAAGTAACGCAATCGCCCAAAAGACAAATAACTGTAGTGCTCCAACAAAAACTAACTCTTTCGCTGAAACGCCTAAACAACGCAAAAGAGCCACATGCCGTTGGCGCGATACTTCTCCGGCTAAAGTGGCGAAAAAAATGCCACATACTGCAATCAATAACGTAATGTTGCCGAATGTATCAGTTATAACGAATGTGCGATCAAATACTTTCATTGCTTGCTGATGGATATGCTGATTGCTATAGACTCGCTCAACATCGTAATGAAAACGAGCATACAACCTCTGTTTGAGTTCTTGCATATCGGCACTACGGTCATCTTTTGCGCTGTCTGGCTGAGTAACAACAGCGAGTGAAATATCCCCTACGCCAGTGAATACAGACATCCATTGGTATTGAGACATCATAATTTGACCATATGGATTACCGTAATCGTAATACACACCAGTGACTAACCAACGTGGACCGAGTGGTGATGGTAAATCGATAAAATCACCTGGCCGGATATGATTTTTGATCGCCATTGATTCACTCACCATCAACGCTTTAGCTGAATGAGTGAAATACCAATACTGCGGAATTGCAGTTTTAATGGTCAAGGAGCGGCGTTCTTGCTCAGAGTTACCCGTACTCACCACTTGAATCGTGCCCGTTGAAGTAGCGACATCTTTCTTCCAACGCCACCAAACTGCTTTAACCTCTGGCTGTTTTTCTAGCCAATTGCTCACTTGAGTCGCACTGTTGTTGGTAGGATAGATATATAGGTCTGCCGCTAATCGATCACTTAACCAATGGTCTGTAGTGTTACGAAAGCTGCCAACCATGGTTTCGACACCAATGTTCGCCGCCATAGCAATCATAAATGCCATTGTGGCCACACCACGATAACTCATACTTGCAGCGGCATCAGCAAAAAACCAACGCACTTTCACCCAAAAAAGCCGGTAAGAAAGGAAATCGAAAATCTTCCAAACCACATAGGGAGTAAATAGAGCGACACTTAATAACACTAAGCCAATTAGAACAAACCCAAGTGCTTGAGTTTTAGGGGCTTGATAAACAGCAAAAGCCAACATTGCCAGAACAACGGCGAGAATCGCTTGCACAGTAAATTCGGCTCCAGCAAAACGAACTAAAGAAAGTCGCGCTGTTAGGCGAATCGGTTGCGACTTTAATAGGCGCCACAACGGCCAAGCACATGAGCCAAGCGCACCAATGACAGCCATCACCAAACTATATAAGCTCCAGCTCCATTGCCAATGGATCGCGAGGCCAACATTGGCACCGTACAAATCATGTAAACTGGCAGATACTGATGGAATCAGGCGATTAGCCAGCATTAAACCAAACATATTACCGCATATCCAGCTCACCAATATCAGCAAAGACAACTCAACAAGTAACGCTTTAGCTAACTGAAAATCCGTGACACCAGCTTGACGCAACATCCCAACCAAAAGTTGGCGCTGAACAAACGATAAAGACATCGCTTGATAAAAAATAAAGATCCCGACCAAAAATGACAACATGCCCATGGCAGTTAAATTAAGATGGAATGCGTTCGTGAGTGCCGATAATTCGGTTTTTACTGTGCGGGAAAGCACCATGGTTTCAGGTATTTGCTGCTTGAGTGATTCCAACTCAGCCTTGGTCATCTCTCCACAACCAATTTCGGATAGACCCATATGATGTTTGTAATGACGGACCAATGACATATCCGCCACCATATGAGTGCCTTTAACCAAACCGACAGTATCAATCATGATGGGGCCCAATTGGGTACCATCATCTAGAGTAATAAAATCGCCATCTTGCCAACTTTGTAGTTTAGCTAGGTCGGCACTCACCAAAATGGGATGTGGTGGATACATTAACTGTAGTGTGGATAAATGGTTTAACGACAACCCCTTCTTTAAGGGCACCATCGCCACCGGATCAATACCCACTAAATTGATGTCGACACCTTTACGAGTCGTTAGCGTCGCATTATCAAAAGGCACACATTGACTAAAACCAGCTCGGCGCAAATTAACGTAAAGGTCTTGTGGCACACGTCCGGCCAAATAACGAGGACGAATACGGTATGGTAAAGGCGTTGCAAAAAGTTTTTCACCGTGTTCGTAGGATTGCTTGGCGTATTGATTAATTGCGGTAACGCCGGACAACAGTGACACACCTAAAGTCAGTCCGAGCCACACCAAAATGATTTGCAGGGGATACCGGCGGTAGTGACCCAGCAGCGCTTTAACTACTGGCCATAACATGTAACTGACCTCCCTGCAGCTTAATGCGCCCGTCCATATGTTTGGCCACTTGTTCACTGTGAGTGACTAACAAAAGTGTACATTCCACTTCTCGTGCCAGATTAGTCAGCAGACGCATCACAGCTTCTGCGTTACGCTCATCTAAACTGCCTGTCGGTTCATCAGCGAGCAAGATACGAGGCTCCATATACAATGCGCGTGCTATCGCTGCGCGTTGCTGCTGACCACCAGAAACTTCTTCAGGATAACGTCCTAATAAAGGCATCAGATTGAGAGCAGTAAGAATTTGACGCCACAACCCCGGATCATGCGGTAAACCTTTTAGCTGGCGGCAAAAGCGAATATTATCTGCGACATTAAGTGTTGGCAGCAGGTTAAACTGCTGAAAGATATGGCCAATATTATTACGACGAAATTCGGTTCGCTTCTTTTCAGATGAAGAGTGTAAGGCAAAATCATCAAACCAAATCTCACCTGCATCAGCGATATCGAGACCAGATATGAGATTAAGCAACGTACTTTTTCCAGAGCCGCTTTCACCCATTAGTGCAATTTGATCGCCTCGGTTTAATGTTAACTGAGCCCCCTGTAGCACTGGATGAAATTCATCGCCGTCTACATATCCTTTGGATAGGTCCTTTAGTTGTAACATTAATACTCTCGCAATCTGATTTAACGGGTGCAGAATCTACACCAAATTACGTTTCGGAGAAAGTAATTTGCAGTCCAGATCACATTATATGCAATATTTTGCACTTAAGTGGAAAAATATTCGCCATTTATAGGGTCTATGCCCCATTTTGTGTCACGACCAATGTAGATTACAAAGTAGTTCGGGTGCCTTGCTAGCTACTTAGGCTAGCAATGATCATTGAGCACAAATCCTAACATACTTCTCCTTATCATGGACAAGGAATTAGATTACCTTTATCACTTATTGACACCTTTTCAATGAGGAATTGCTAAATAACAAACGAATCAAGCAAGATACTGATTTGTCAGTAATAGATTCGATAGTGCGTGCTACACTGTTCACCAAGCGGTGAGATTTGGCAACACAAGGACAACGAATGAAACGAATATTAGTACTCGGTGCCTCAGGATATGTAGGATCACAGTTGGTCCCGCTCCTCATTGAACAAGGTTACAGGGTCACAGCTACTGCGCGTAATGTTGCTTTTCTTCATGGGCGATTTCATGCCCACCCTCGCCTAACCATTACTGAGCTCGACCTTTCCGATAAACACGCTGTGGATAACACCATCATGGATTATAATCTGGTCTTTTTTCTCGTTCATGGCATGGCCAAAGGTTATGACTTTTTGAGTTATGAGCTCTCACTAGCGCAAAATGTGCGCGATGCGCTCGCAAAAAGCCAAATCGAGCATGTGATTTACCTAAGTGCTATTCAGCCTCCTTCAGGTTCATCAGAGCACATTCAAGCACGTAAAGAAACGGGCAATATTCTACGCCAAAGTGGCGTTAAAGTGACCGAATTAAGAGCGGGTGTCATCATTGGCCCCGGATCCGCTGCCTTTGAAATCATGCGAGATTTTGTTTATAACTTACCCATCCTTATCGCGCCTAAATGGGTTGATTCTAGAGCAAATCCGATTGCACTTGATGATCTCAATTACTATCTCTTATGTTTAATCAATCATGTTCCCGAAGAGAATGAAATTTTCGAAGTTGGCGGTCCAGAGGTGCTTAGTTATCGTGAGCAATTTGCGATTATTTGCAAACTCGCTAACCGACCGTTTCGTTTGTGGTCAACTCGATTATTAACCCCTAAAATGGCCTCTTACTGGCTATCTCTCGTTACATCCGTGCCCAAAAATATTGGTAGCGCATTACTCGACGGGCTGTCGCATGATTACATCGCTGATTCGCGCCCGATTCAAGAACGCTATCCTCAACCTCTTACTACCTATCGCGATGCCGTAAAAGCGACCATTGAAAAAGAAGGATTGTTCATGCGCAGTAAGGTGTGGGGATACGATCCAACAGCTTTGACACGTTGGCAATCTGGGTTCGGCTTCTATCCTAAACAAGCCGGGGCAACACTCACGACTTCAGCGAGCACTGAATCATTATGGGAAGTCATCCAGACAATTGGCCACCCAAATGTGGGTTACTTTTTTGCCAATATTTTGTGGCGTACTCGAGAATGGCTCGATCTTTTTGTGGGCGCTGGCCGTCCGGTAAGACGTACACCACCAGGGCCAGAATTACAGGTCGGTGACTTTATTGACTCTTGGAAAGTGATCCGCTGTGAAAAAAATGCCTTTCTATCGCTCTTCTTTGGTATGCGAGCACCGGGATTAGGCCGGTTGGAATTTCGTATCGATAACAAGGAACAGCAGCGCAGTATAGATATTCGGGCGTGGTGGCACCCAAAAGGTTTTTTAGGCTTATTGTATTGGTTTGCTATGATGCCTGCCCACTTATTTATTTTCCGCGGCATGGTCAAAGCCATCGAGAAAAAAGCATTAGCGTTAGATAAAGCCAAATCACAGCGATAAAAATGCCGCCAACATATGGCGGCATCAGATACCAGTCACGTCAAGATGCTGTTGCTGCAAGAATGTATTTGAGCTTCATGAGCTCATCAACAAGCGTATTTCTGCTTCTTAACGTCGTTTGGGAACGGTTTACTTAACCTGAAACCCTAGCGGGATTTCAGCTAACTGCAAACCTTGGTTAGCAGGGTAAACAACATATTCACCGTGATATTTTACGTTTGATTTGTAATCAGTGCGCTTGTGCACCATAAAGCCAGCTTGTGAGGCCAACTCAATAAATTGATTATGATTGCCACGCACAAACCAACTCATCGGTTTAACCAAACGTTCACCATCAAAACATGATTCACATTGGTCGGCACACAGTGCCAGAGAGTTTTGTCCTGAGGTAAATATTTGTACTTTGCCCTGCCCGACAATCGGTTCAGATGTAGACACTTCCCAATCAGCACTTTCCATCAGATCAAGAAAGGCTTCAATCTGTTGATCAGTAACGATTGTTTCTACAGCATTAGCAAAAAACTGTGCGTAAAAAGCGGCAATTCGCTGAAATGTCGGTAACAAGTTGGCATAGTTACCTTTTGATCGCCCTGCCTTTTGCCAGCGAGTTAAATCATCGCCGACACAACGATGGAAACGTTGTCCTTTAAGCGCTTTAGTCACCCAACGCACTAAAAAATGATTATTTGCTACAGGTGCATTCGCCAACTTACCCGATTGATGCTCTGCATCAAGTTCAGCTAAGGCAGTGTTGACCACATTTTGAATTTCTAAATAATACTCTGTCACTATGCTTTTCTTCCAAATATCCAATAGCAAGTTACTGATAAAACTGAACACCCAGCCATCACAAACACCATAGGCCAAGTGGTATGGTCGGGCATAGCGGCCACTAATGAGCCAATCAATGAACCGGTACCAAAACGTAACGTACCAGCGAGAGAAGATGCCGTTCCGGCCATACGTGGATAACCGCTCAATAGTAGCCCCATTGAATTACTGCCAATGGTTGAGATGGTTCCAATGAACAAGACAACAAAAGGAACTGTCCCCCAAATACCAGCGCCAAGCCACCAGCCAATAAATAGGCCAATACCTGCGAGCAACTGTACCGTCAGGCCGAATCTAAGCATGGCATGAGAACCGACTTTTTTCACCAAACGTCCGTTGATCATCGTCATCACGATCATCGCAATGATATTGGAACCAAATAAAAAGCCAAACTCTGAGGGCGTGACACCGTAGATATCGATATAGACAAAAGAGCCCGCGGTTAAAAATGCAAACATTCCGGCAAAAGAAAAGGCGCCAGAAAAAATCAGCCCCATCGCTTCTTTATTACGACATAAACTGAAATAATTTTTCAGTGTACTGCCCAAATGCAATGGCAACCTATTCTCTGGCTTTAATGTTTCTGGGATCTGCCACAGAACAAGTACAATCACTAAAAATGCGAAGATCACCAGCGCCCAAAAAATAGAACGCCAACCAAACCAAATTGCAAAATACCCACCAAGCATTGGTGCTAATAACGGTGCTAATGTAATCGTTAAGGTCACAAAAGACATCGCGCGGGCAAAATCTTCGCGGTCAAACATATCACGGACAACAGCCTGAATAATGACGGCTGCCGCAGCACCAGCAAAGCCTTGTGCTGCGCGAACCCAAGTCAGCTCATAAATGCTCGTCGATGTCGCACTAATAATTGCGGCCAACGCAAAGAAAAAGATCCCAGCAATCATCACTGGGCGACGACCATAACTATCAGCTAGAGGCCCATGGATCAATTGACCAATTGCGAACCCTGCGGTATACGCAGTCAGCGTTACTTGAACAGCACCGGGGCTCACGCCAAAGTCTTTTGCAATGGCAGGCATTGCTGGTAAATACATATCGATTGCAAGTGGGGTCAGGGCGCCAATAGCCCCCAGTGCAATAAACATTAACAACCCAATATGGGAATGAGAATCAGAAGTTGTTGAGCGCATAACTCTCCATTGTGAAAAAGAAGCGAAATAGTGAAACAACGTCACTTCGCTGAGATTGAGGTGTTCCTCAATATTGCATGACTTTATGGGGCGACTGGCTAAAGCAATCGTCCCTTGTATAAAAAGGTGTTGTTATAATTATACCCAAGAGCTCTTTAGATGGAGGATTCAAAGCCTTATTTAAGGCTAATGTATTCTCGCTGAAACAGCATCTAGAGACTACTTAGGTATATTATTATTTATTAAATGAATTGAAACCGTTCAGCTTGGTTAAGTTATTCGAACGATTCGAACAACATAATATTTGTGGTTATTTCCAGACCGAAGCAATTTCGTCTTCGGTAAGATACCGATACTCGCCCGGCTCTAAATCTTGGTCGAGAACAATATCACCAATCCGTTCGCGATGTAGCCCAACGACTTTATTACCTAAAGCGGCAAACATGCGTTTTACTTGATGATATTTTCCTTCATGAATGGTGAGTAATACTTCTTGTTCATCAATGACTTCAAGTTCCGCAGGCAATGTGTTTTCACGTTCATTACGTAACTCAATACCCTCTTGGAATGCTTGGACATAGTTGTCTTGCACAGGATCAGCCAACCAAACACGATATGTTTTATCGCATTTATGTTTTGGCGATGTAATACGGTGAGACCATTGACCATCATCAGTTACAAGGACAAGGCCTGTCGTATCAGCATCCAAGCGACCCGCAAAGTGAAGATCTTTATCATTCACTTCATCTAACAACAAAAATGCCGTATCGTTATAGTCATCAACGCGAGTACACACGAAACCTTGTGGTTTATAAAGCATGATATAGCGCGGTCCAGACAAAACCAGCTCGCGGTTTTGCCACATCACTTCATTATCATCGCTTAGTTTGGTGGCACCTTTTTTCTCAACGCTACCATCAACCTCGATTTCACAACTTTTTAGTAACTTAGTGGCTTCTTTGCGGGTAACACCTAGGGCGTCACATAAGAATTTATCTAATCGCATGCATACCTCATTTGCTTTGAGTCGGGTATTATACAGACCCAAACTTAATTAGTTGAGCTATTTCACATAAATATTTACGAGGCACATGTATACACTTCGCCCTTATCAAAGCGACTCCGTTAAAGCCGTTATTCACTATTTTCGTGAGCATGACACTCCTGCTGTCATCGTATTACCCACAGGTGCAGGCAAAAGCTTGGTGATAGCAGAACTCGCCCGCCTAGCGCGTGGTCGCGTTTTGGTGCTGACTCATGTCAAAGAGCTGGTTGAGCAGAACCACGCCAAATATGAAAGTTACGGATTAAAAGCCGCTATTTTTTCAGCCGGTTTAGGCCGTAAAGAGACGGATGAAAAAGTCGTTTTTGCCTCGGTGCAATCAATGGCGAATAGCCTTGATGCCTTTGCCGAAGAGTTTTCTTTGTTGGTCATTGATGAATGCCATCGCGTACCAGATAACGAAAACAGTACCTATCGAAAAGCCATTGCGCATGTCCAAGCCGTTAACCCCAATATTAAGATTCTCGGCTTAACGGCAACCCCTTATCGCTTAGATATGGGCTGGATTTATAAATATCATACCCGTGGACAAGTACGTACTGAGCAAGATCGTTTTTTCCGCGACTGTATTTTCGAATTACCTATTCGCTATTTATTGGATGAAGGTTTTCTCACTCCCGCCCGAATCCTTGATATGGCAGTCATAGGCTATGATTTTTCCAGCATTCGCCCCTCTGCCAATGGGTACTATCGTGAAGCGGATTTGAACTCGGTATTGCGCAAATCTGAGCGAGCAACACCGGCTATCATCGAACAAGTCACCGAGTACGCTCAAGATAAACAGGGCGTTATGATTTTTGCTTCTACCGTCGATCATGCCAAAGAAATCATGAGTTACTTAACGGATGAAAATGCAGCTTTGGTGATTGGTGATACATCGACGGATGAACGCGACCTTATTATCGAATCGTTTAAACGCCAAGAAATTAAATACTTAGTCAACGTGTCAGTGTTAACTACTGGATTTGATGCCCCGCATGTTGATCTCATTGCGGTATTACGCCCAACAGAATCCATCAGTTTATATCAACAAATTATTGGCCGTGGCTTACGGTTGGCCGAAGGTAAAAGCGAATGTTTGGTATTGGAATACGCAGGAAACCATTACGACCTATTTCAACCTGAAGTGGGCGAACCTCAACCTGACTCAGATAGCGAAATCGTCACCATCCCGTGCCCTGCCTGCGGCTTTAACAATAACTTCTGGGGCAAACTCGATAGTAACGGCTTTTTAATTGAACATTATGGCCGACGCTGCCAAGGCTATTTTGAAGATGAAGACACGGGTGAACGAGAAGAGTGCGGCTACCGCTTTCGCGCTAAATTTTGTGCCGAGTGTGGCGCCGATAATGACATTGCGGCTCGACGCTGTCACGAGTGCGACGCCGTCTTAGTGGACCCAGATAAAAAACTCCGCGAAGCATTGAAGTTAAAAGATGCGTTGATTATGAATTGTGTCGACTTACGCATGGAACCAGGTAAAAACAAATTCGGTAAACCTCAGCTAAAAGTCACGTACGTGAGCGACCAAGGGGCCGAAATCAGTGACGTTTGGCAACTGACCAATAAAACACAAAAAAATGAGTTTCTCCAACGGTTTGTGAATCCTCATCTAGTGGATAGGCATCGCCCGTTTACCGATACCGCACCAACCAAAATCGCCTCACATGAACATCGTTTTCGACCACCAGAAATCATCATCGCACGCAAAAATGGTCGATTTTGGGTGATTCGTGACAAGTTGTTTGAACGCCCGAGTGATGAATCTCTATTACATCGTCAATAAGCGTTTCGCTAAAATGACTCTATAGTTCAGCTCCTATTCATATTTACGGCGTTAAACTAAGGTTAATAATTCAGCGTCACAGATTTCATGTTGTGGCACAATACCGTTTAATCCAATGAATAACCGGGGTTTTTATGATGAAGAAAACAATCGCCTCCTTGTCGTTCGTTGCGGTGCTAACCAGTTTATCGCTTCCCGTTTGGGCGGAAGGTGCAATGCCCCCTCCACCACCTGCACAGAACATTCATCCCCCAGGAGCTCAAGTCAACATTGATGAGCAGCAGCGCGAAGTGTATCAAGCGGTGCAAGAAGGGAAAATTAGACCGTTCTCTGAACTTTACCAAACGGTCGATGCGCAACTCTTTGGTCGTGTGATAAAAGTAGAGTTAGAAAAAGAAGGTCACCTTTGGGTGTACGAATTAAAGCTTGTCTACCAAAATAAGGTATACAAAGTGGAATATAACGCCCGTAATCTGGACATGATATCGATTCGTGGCAAAAACGTTATTGAACTAATAAAAAGATAAACCATGAAGATTTTAGTTGTTGAAGATGATGTTCGTTTAAGCGAACAAATTATACAAACTTTGGAAGGAAACGATTGGGTTCCTGAACTCTCACAAGATGGGATCGATGCTTTGTATCGCGCTACGTCCGAGGAATGGGATGTCATTGTTCTGGATCTCGGTCTACCAAAGCTCGATGGTTTAACGGTATTAAAAAGTATTCGTGATGAAAATATTAATACGCCAGTGGTTATTTTAAGCGCACGCGATAATCTGACTCAACGCGTCGAAGGTTTAAACGCTGGCGCTGACGATTACCTTACGAAACCATTTGAAATGATGGAGCTGATTGCTCGCATTCGGGCACAGTTACGTCGTGCCTCTGGTAATGCGTCTCCGGTATTGCAAGTAGGAGCGTTAAGTTTGGATACACGCAGTTCTAAAGTTTCTTGGCAAGGCCAGCCAATCAGTCTTACGGCTCTAGAATATAAAGTCATCGCTTATTTTATGCACAACCCAGATAAAGTCATTTCGCGCACAGAGCTGGTTGAACACATTTACAAACAAGATTTCGACCGCGATTCCAATACTATTGAAGTGTTTATTGGGCGCTTACGAAAAAAGCTTGCCCCTAATGTCATCAAAACCGTGCGCGGTTTAGGATATCAATTGCATGCAGAATAAAACTCAAGCAAAACGTAAACATCAACTCAGTATAAAAAGCCGCCTCCTATGGGCGGCTGCTTTATGGTTAAGCGTTATGTTAGTGGCTGCGGGTTACCTTATCCCTAATTTGGTAAAGCACTATTTGGTACAAGATGCTCAAGACCAAATGAGCCTAGCGATGGATGAGATCACCGCCAATTTAGGCGCGAATGATAATGGCCAGCTTACCCTCCCCGTTCGCCTTTCCGATCCTCGTTATAGTCAGCCATACAGTGGGTTATATTGGACTATCCATATGGGGCATGACACCCTTCGCTCACGTTCTCTTTGGGATCAAACATTAACCACAGAAAAAGACGGATTGAAAACGGTTACCAAAGGTGCGCGGAATGAACCGTTGATTACATTAAACCGTAGTATTTACTTACCCGAATTTCGTCACGCGATTAATATTACCGTTGGTATGGATCAAGCCCCACTGCAGAGTACGCTGCAGCAAGTGATGGGCCAGCTTTGGATTATTTTAGGCCTACTGTTTATTGGCATTTTAGTGCTCATCAGCATCCAAGTTTCATGGTCTTTATTACCGCTAAGGCGTATGCAAAGAGAATTGGCTGCGCTTCGTAAAGGTGAGCAATCAGAGTTAAACGACACGTATCCACAAGAAATTTCGCCATTAGTGGATGACCTCAATGCTTTACTCTTTCACTATCAAGAACTGCTGGATCGTGCCCGAAATCACGCAGGTAACCTGTCACATGCTTTGAAAACACCGCTCTCAGTGCTTAAAAACGAAGTCGACCGCTTGGATGACGATCAATACCAGCGTCTGTCAGCGCCAGTAGCGCAGATTCAAGGACAGATTGACTACCACTTAGGGCGAGCACGTATGGCAGGCTCGACCAACATTTTATCGGTCAAAACAGCCCCCAGTGAACGTATTGATGCTATTTCAATGGCCTTCGATAAAGTGTATGCCGAAAGAGAAATTACCTTAGTCAATGAGCTAGAATCTGAATTGCAGGTCGCGGTGGAAGAATCCGATCTTGATGAAATGGTAGGTAACTTACTGGAAAACGGATACAAATGGTCTCAATCTCTGATCCGTGTTTACAGCGAAGACACGGAGCAAAGCGGTTGGGTCAACATTTGTATAGAAGATGATGGCCCAGGTATTGAAACAGAAGCGATGGAAAAAGCGATGCAGCGTGGTGTTCGGTTGGATGAAACTACTCCAGGAACGGGATTAGGATTGAACATCGTCAGTGAAATGGCACATAGCTATCGCGGCAAACTCACACTAGAAAAAGCCAAGCTCGGCGGCTTAAAAGCGACGTTACGTCTTAAGTTAGCAGGCATCAAATAAGCAGATATAAAAATCCCCCAACAACTGGCAGGTTGTTGGGGGTATCTGCACGGTCAATCAACGTTTGTGGACGACCAATAAAAGAGCACACTCAATTATCGGTTTGTTTGACGCTTTGTGCTGATTCGGTTGCGGTTTATGATTCGCGATAGTGGCCAAACTCATATGGAATCTCTCCATTACGCATTTCACCAAACACCAAACGACGTAAGTTTGCTTTCAAATACAGGCCGCCGGTTTTTAAGTAACCATCTTGGTCTAAACGTCTTGGATCAAACTGAAATGCAGTCGGCATTGGCAACATACGGTAACGCCAGGTTTTCGATGCGCGTTTTACGTAATCACAGTCTTCACAGAGCTCGATGTTTTCATCAAATCCGCCCAGCTCTTTATGCGCTCGCTTAGTCGAAAATAGACAAGCACCAACCGCTGTTGGGAAAAAGTACTGCGTGCTAAATAAACCTAAATTGAACAAACTGTACCCTACTTTATAGCGTACGGGTAGTTTTTTAGCACTTCGATATACCCCGGCAACTTCTAATCCATTATTTTCCAAGGAATCAACAGCATTAGCTAAAAAATCAGGTTCTAGTCGTACATCTGCATCCAAAAATAGTAAGCGATTATGCTGAGCAAGCTTTGCCCCGGTATTACGGCCAAGACTTACCCCACGTTTATCCATTTTATGAATAGTCATTGCAGGCAAATGTGGCTGATAGCCTTTTGCCACATTAATGGTCAAATCATCACTGTTTGAATCGACCAATATCACTTCAAAGTTACGATAATTTTGTACCACCAAGTCACTCAATAGGCGGCCAATCCGTCTTTCTTCATTAAGAGTAATGATCACAATACTTAAAGGCTTCATGTGGGCTCCTTGTTGGTTTATCCACGATTTGGATTAGTACTAACAACAGCCAACTGAACCATTCATGATCCTAATATTCAGATTCCGTTCATCTTGTAATTACGTATTTTTCTCTCATTGCTCTTAACCCGATGTATAATTCCCAAATACTGAATTAGCTATTATTAGCACTAGACGTTAATTTGGTTAGTAATACGCCAAACAGGCAGAAAACCTAAGTAAAACCATAATTTCTATTGCTCAAAAAGACTTTGAATGATAGTATCCGCGCTCGTTTTGATGTTGCTGATTATCAGTCATCGAAGCTTTACCACAGGAGGACAAGGTCGCATTGTTCACTGTGAAGTCTTTTTTACTATTTTGAGAGTAAATACTATGAAATTTGAAGCAGTAGTACGTACTGAACTAGGTAAAGGTGCGAGCCGCCGCCTACGTCGCGCAGGCAAAATCCCTGCTATCGTTTACGGTGGTGAGGCTGCGCCTGTATCTATCGAACTAAACCACGACGATATCTTGAACCAAATGGACAAACCTGAATTCTACGAAGCAATCACTCTAGTAGTTGATGGCCAAGAAGTTCAAGTTAAACCTCAAGACGTTCAACGTCACGCGTTCAAGCCAAAAGTTGAACACATGGACTTCATCCGCCTCTAATTCCCTACCAAGGAATTATTGAGGATTTAATCCAACTTTTTGCATAAAGATTATCGGCCTTACCAACCGAGATATCTAAAAATTCGAAACCCCGATGCTACCAACATCGGGGTTTCACCGTTTCTAAAGCCCGAAAAAGCCAACTAATCAATATTTATCAATAACTTACAATACCTGACTAACCAGTGGGTGTATTTGGGGTGTAGTTAGGGTGTAGTTATACAGTAGTCAGATCTAAGCCGATTTCTTGCAGTTTCTGCCCTATCCCACCAGCATACTGAATATAGGTTTCTTTATTTTTCTGACCAAAGGTAAATATTTATTCCTTTCTCTTATCAGGTGGCCAAATTCACTATGCCACTACAAACTCACTAACTTTAGTGAGTGGTACAAGGTAAATCGCTCTGTCCAATAAGCATCTTAAACTGGTGTAAAAGAAATTTAATATAGATAATTTGTCATACCTACTGGCAAGATAAACATTAATGGTTTTTAATTCAATAACCTGTATAAAGACCTTGTCAGTTCCTTTCCCCTTGAACACTCAATATGTGTCGCTAATATGATCTTACTACCAAAACTATGCATGTCTTTTCGATTTTTAATCCGTTAACAATATAATCTTTTTTATTTTGTGAATAACGGCAAAACAATATGGCTCATACAGCATACCTCTCTATCATTGGCAAAACACAAGGTTGTATCTCTTCTGGTTGTAACACAAAAGATTCCATTGGCAATAAAGCGCAAGAGTCTCACAGTAATGAAATCACCGTTCTAGCTTGTAATTACACCCTAAGCAAGCACGGTGGTCCTGCAGAACTAGGATAACCAAACCCATAGATAAGTCGTCACCACTGCTTGGAAACGTTTTTTCTAAACAAGAGCATTTACAGTGCACAATCAATTTCTTCCGTACCAATGAGCAAGGCTATAACGAAAACTTCTATTCCATTGAGTTAGTAGATGCCTTAATTACCACTCTGTCTTTTGACCAACCTAACGTACTTAGTTCAGGCGATGAAGATATGTCCGAAGTGCTTCACCTTTCTTATAGAGACATTATTTGGAAACATAAAATAGCTGGTACAGAAGGCTATGAGACGTGGGAAAGAATGGCAGGATGAGAGACACAAACAAGCCCGATACATGGAATGTTAGACAGGTAGAAAAAGCCGGTAAAGGCCTCACCATGCAAGCTGTTACGCTTTCACATCGCTACATTTCAAATGGCAGTTTCAAGATGCAGTTTGTTAGGGAGGTCGATCGCTTTGAACAATGCCTTGTCAATGACTTTAAGAACGGAAAGAAAGACAAAGCAACCGTATTCAAAGAGCTTCGAAAGGAAAAACAAAGTCTGATAGAACAAGGTAGTTAGATTGCCCCAAAAGGGATCGGTTTTATAGCAGGTGTCATGCAAGTAACGGCTGGCGCTGGGATATGCTATGCCTCCGCGACAACCTTATGCTTAATTGGTGCACCAATGATGGCTCATGGTGCCAATAACATGTATGAAAATGGCAAATATTTTTGGGACGGTGATGAGAATGCCACCGGGTTAGTGAGAGAAGGTTATCAATATGCAGCAGAATCGCTAGGTTATTCCAAATCTTATGGGGACATTGCATACTACGGCGCTGATTTAGACATGTCGGCTTATGGTTTAGCTGCTAAAAGCACTACTGCTAAGGATGCCGCAGAGGCTTATCAAATTGCCTCTAAACCTAACTTAAAAGCGATGCCATGGACAAAAACGCCAAAGGCCAAACAATTTAAGCTATTTAGATACAGCTCTGAGGACTATCTAAGGGGTTATCAAGCAATGAGTAAAGGAGCTTGAGCTCTTGAAACTGGTGCAGATGCTATAACAATAAAATCATTAAACAATGAGCTTGAAAATGATTAGCCAAATAACTTTTATAACAATTTCAGTAATCGCTGTAGTTCTAATTAAACAACTAAGTAAACGAAGGTCAAAAGGAATAATCTTTTTTTTAAAATACTCCATTATGCTTACAACAATGGCTCAATTTTATTCAATATTCCTTTACGGAAGCGACATAAAAGGAGCACCTGCAAGCATATTATTCTTCGAGAACGTTATTGTAAATAATTTAAATTTACCGGGGAATATACAATTCGTAGCTTTACCTATATTCTTATATCTAGCTTTTTTCTGTCATCCAAAGCACAAAAAATAACGACGAGTAGGATAAATGTGCCAGAAGCTAAACAAATTAAGTCATTTAGATACAGCTCCGAAGACTTCTTAAGAGGCTACCAAGCATCAGGTAGAATATCGCTCATTACAGGAAATTCCTCAGAACTATCTATGCTCATCGACATAGAGTTACATAATGAATTAATTTAAAACTTACTATTGATAGATATTATGGAAATATCACAATAACGATAATTGATGCTCTCTTCGCTGGTCTTCAACATATAAAAAAGCCTCACCAATTAAAGTGAGACTTTCGAATAAAGTGTTCAGAAAAGTGTTGTTAATCAGCTTTAATCTGATTAATACATATATACTGCCCCTGAATCTGTTGCGGTTCCAGTGTCTGTTGTTTCTGAGCCATCGGTAATCACCCCAGTGGCACTGTTATCTTCACCAAGAGCCCCAACAACCAAAGTATCGCCATCAGAACTTAAATCTAAAGAGGTGCTAGAAGAATTAGGTATGCCACCAAAATAGTCACCCTCACCAGTGTTAGAAGCTTTAATATACGCAGTCTGTGACCACGCATTATCCTCTTCGGTAAACAGATAGACGGTGCCGGAGTTTTCGGCTGTTCCTGAGTCACCATTCGCTTCAGACGTATCAATAATTACTCCAGAGGCACCGTTATCTTCCAATCCTGATGAGATAGCCAAAGTACTGCCGTCACTGCTTATGGCGATACCAGACCCAAAACCGTCTTCTTCACCAGTGTTTGAGGCTTTAATATACGCTATCTGTGACCACGCATTATCCTCTTCGGTAAACAGATAAACAGCGCCGGAATCTGTTGCGGTTCCACTGTCTGTTGTTTCTGAACCATCGGTAATAACCCCTGTAGCACCATTATCTTCATTTGTAGCCGCAACAGCCAGAGTACTACCATCGCTGTTTAAGGCCACCTTGACACCAAAATAGTCACCCGCACCTGTATTAGACGCCTTTATATATGCGGTTTGTGACCACGAGCTGCCATCTTGGTTAAACAGATAAACAGCCCCAGACTCACTGGCCGTACTGCTATCGGTGGTTTCAGAATCATCAGTAATCACCCCTGTAGCCCCATTATCTTCTCTACTGGCTCCGACAGCCAGAGTGTTACCATCTCCACTTAAAGAAACGCTATAGCCAAAATAGCCACCAGCTCCAGTATTGGAGGCCTTCAAATAGGTGTTCTGTGCCCAGCTGTCATTGGTTCTACTAAACAAATACACGGCCCCAGAACGAGCGGCCGTGCTGCTATCGGTGGTTTCAGAACCATCGGTAATAACCCCAGTTGCCCCATTATCTTCATATTGAGCCGCAACAGCCAGAGTGTTACCATCACTGTCTAATGACACACTCCAGCCAAAATAGTCACCTTCAGAAGGATTAGATGCTTTAATATATGCTACCTGAGTCCAGCCAGTTGCCTCTTCATCGTGATACACATAGACTGCGCCTGATTTTGTTAATGTAGAACTGTTGTCCGGGACATCGGAACCATTGGTGACTCCTGTGGCATCATTATCATCATCAACAGTACCAATAGCCAAATAACTGCCATTACCACTTAACGCAATATCAGCAACTACCGAAATATCAGTGCCAACATGTGCGGTTTGCGTCCAGCCATCATTATATTCAAACAGGTAGACACCAGCTCCATCTGCGCCAATCGCTAAAGTATGGCCGTCGTCACTCAACCTCACATAATCGCCAAAATCATCACCCGCAGTGGTATCCGAGGCTTTAATATAGCCAATCATCTTAGTAACCGTATCTGCAGTTAGGGACGCTTCAGACGAAGATTCGCTATTTTCACCCGCAGTGGCGAGAATAAAATAATCAGCAGAAAGTGCACTAACCAGACTATCGACAGTAATAGAGGTGGATAAAGAATCTTCGACAGACCCCAATGCCAAGCAATCATTATCTTGTGAAGTATCTTTTTGGCAGACCGTGTAAGTAACGCCTGAAGAGTCCGACGCTGACGTCCAAGTTAGCGTCATGGTTTTTACATTACCGGATGAGGCGCTAATATCAGATAAATTAAAAGAAGACAAAGAAACTGATTCTGATTTACAACCGGTTAGAGCCATCGAAAAAATTAGCGGGACGATATACATCGACTTAGATTTAAAATTCATAATTAAGCATATGCTCGTAATAAATTGGTAAGATTGAATTTATAGACATAACTATCATTAGCAAGCTATTAAAGACACCTTATTTATTATATTCCTTATTTTTAATAAACCACTCCAAATTGAAAACATTGTCGGTATCAATTCAGTATCAATTCGGTATCAATGCGACATCAAAAAAACATTTACAAAAACATTAATAAAGCATTTTAGGTATAAACAACATAAATAAATGACAAATGCATCATTTATTCAATCACCAGCACACCAATATCTAACGCTTTCTTAATCGTCTGCTTAACATAATAGAGCTGGGAGCCATTCATTGACTCCCAGCCTGTTGGATCATCATGAAAATTCCGATATTCATCAACATGCAATGGCATCGTGAATAAATCATGAGCTTTACTTCCCATCTTCCCCTCACTATGCCCAATAAGATGATGAGCAGCGATATCTACATTTTTATCACTACGGGGTATTTCACGAGTTTCCGTACACCAACTAATGTTCCACATGCTACCCATGCATCAACATCCAATTTAGATATGATTTTATTATCATATATTTATTTAAAAAATGTTTTTGTGTGCAATGATTCCCTTAACATATAGGAAGACGGAGGTTAGGTGGCTTTTCGGTCTTCTTGCCTTCTTAATATTAAAACTATTATTAGCGTGGCTAGGAACTACGATGGATTGGATAGAAAGTGAAATGGCGAAATACACCAAAGAGCGAGATGTAATGCTCAGAAAGCGTTGGTATACATTGAAAAGCTGGGTATTTCGAACATGTACCAGAGCAAAATATGATGAAATGGAACGCCTTATTAAAATTGAAAAAGAATTTAATCTTCAATGGAAACGTCGGTTAAGATATGTAATAAACCAAAACAGCCTCACAAATATAGATATCAATGATGCAAAAACTATTATTGATACTCACAAAGTCAAACATTCAGAGCGCGATTTCTATTTGATATTAGTTGGCGTCATTTTCGTTATGACGATGAAGATGTTTGACAGCCGTGACTTATTTAATATTTCCATTTTGCTATGTGCATTTTTTGTTGGTTATGAACGTATTTTTGGCAGCACAACTAGCTCTAGTGTCTCCGAGTTCAAGTTACTTTTAGAATCTGTAGAGAAAGACATGCAAGATCACCCCTCTATCATTAACTCGCCCCTTTAATACACAATTTTAAGTTAATGAAATAAAAATACCCACTTTTTACAGTGGGTATTTACTACCTAACCTAAATTGATAATACCAATAAAAATCGAAATCAGGCCTTGTTGGGATGACTTAAATAAGTTTTATCTGCCATTAGTACAGATAAACCGCACCTGAATTAGTGACTGTGGTTCCCTCATCGACAGTACCAATTTGGATACCCGTTTCGCCGCCATCTTCCGATGGGGCATCTACTGCCAGTGCCGAACCATCACTGCTTATTGATAAGTTCCTACCAAAATAAGCATCATCCCCCAGATTAGACGCTTTAATATAAGCACTTTGTTGCCAACTGCTGGTGCTTTTAGCACTAATATCAAATAGATATACCGCTCCAGATTCAGTCACCGAAGTAGTACCTTCATCTATGGTTGTGCTTGTCTGGATACCCGCTGTACCACCATCTTCATATGGAGCACCAACTGCTAATGTCGAGCCATCATTACTTAAAGCAACGCTAAAACCAAATTCATCGTCATCTTCAAGGTTGGACGCTTTAATATAAGCACTTTGTACCCAATAACTGCTGTCACTGTCGCTTAGGTCAAAAAGATAAACCGCCCCAGAATCAGAGCTTTCAGAGCCTTCATCTATCGTGGTGCTAGTTTGAATACCGGTTGTACCGCCACTTTCACTCGACGCCCCCACAGCCAGTATCTGGCCATCTCCACTTAAAGAGACACTTTTACCAAAATAATCATAATCTTCCCCGTTAGAGGCTTTGATATAAGCACTTTGTTCCCAAGAACTGCTGTCGCTATCACTTAGGTCAAAGAGATAAACCGCGCCTGAGTCAGTCAAACTCGTGTTCTCACTGTCAGTGAGAGTGGTGCCTGTTTGGATGCCTGACTCACTACCATCTTCCAAAGGAACCCCGACAGCTAAAGCCGAACCATCCGTACTAAGAGATAAATTGCTACCAAATTCGTCTCCAGAACCAACGTTAGAAGCTTTAATGTAAGCGTCTTGAGTCCAGTTATCACCGTCTAATTTAAATAGATAAACGGCACCAGATGTGGTCACAACACTATCATCAGTAAAATCCGAGGATGTCTCGATTCCACTTAAATCATTATCCTCAAAAGGCGCACCAACGGCCAGAGTAGAACCATCTCCGCTTAACGCTAAATTCAGGCCGAACTCGTCAGATATACCTAAATTACTGGCTTTGATGTAAGCACTCTGAACCCAATTACTGCTGTCACTATCACTTAAATCGAAGATATATACAGCACCTGAATTACCCGTACCATCAGAATCAGTAATTGGCAGTTCAGTCTGAACACCAGCTTGATCACCATCTTCTCCCCAAGCGCCTACGGCTAAGGTTCCGCCATCACTACTTAACGCAATGCTATAGCCGAACACATCATTAGACTGTGCATTTGATGCTTTTATGTAAGCCGCTCGCGACCAAGTGTTATCCACTTTTTTAAACACATACACCGCCCCTGATTCCGCTGCATCACTATTATCATTAAAAGAGCTGGTTGTGATTCCTTGATAATCGCTATCGTCAAATGGCACAGCAATGGCTAACGTTGTACCATCTTGGCTCAAAGCAACATTTACAGCGTTTGTACTTGAAATATCGTTGTCATAAGAATCGTCTTCATCCACATGATCCGCTTTAAAATAGCCAATCATCTCGTTGGCTGTTTCAGTCGTTAAGCTATCCTCATTGGAGCTGACCGTACTTGAGCCGTTTGATGCTAAGATAAAATAATCTTGAGCGAGTGCTTCCACTAAGCTATCCACTGTAACGGTGGCCGTTAAGGTATCTTCAACGGTATCTAACGCTAAACAATCATTTTCCTCCGACGTGTCTTTCTGACAGACTGTATAACTAATCCCCGTTCCACTTGCCGCCTTGGTCCAAGTTAACGTCATGGTTTTAACGTTGTCTGTAGAAGCACTGATATCTGTAAGATTAAAAGAAGATAGCGTGGTAGAGGTAGAACTCGTAGAACTGGGTAGATCACCAGAACGAGAAAGACAACCCGTTAAGCCTGCAGCACTTAGAAGTGCTACTGCATAAATAGACTTATTTTTAAAAATCACATTCGAACCTTTCGAAAATAATAAATAGCAACATGAGAGAAGAGTTTAACCTCAGATATTAACTACCTATAAAAATCAATAACAATCATTAATAATCTAAAAATTTTTACTTTCTTAATTAATTTATTCTTATTTACCATTATCTAATTAAAACGGACAATTTATAAATCCATAGCCCTATCGGTCAGTAATATGGGTACTATAAAATAGAATTAATCACCAAAAATATAAAAAAGCAGCTTACTGTAAAAATAAATGCATTGCTAAAACAATAGACTAATTAATAAGCAAAATATTTAAAATATCAATAATGAAAGACTCAGTAAATCTGTCTTATTTTTAAGACGATAAATAGCACGAATTATCTAACATTAAGAAATAAAAGAGAGTGATACTTTATCCAATCAAGACATAATGATGACTACCTACAGATTTAATATGCCTTTAGTAGCCTAAACGATATATTCTTATACTCATTAACTTGCTTATTATAAATATCCTCAAATGACCTCAAGATGCAGGATTTAGCATCTTGAGATTAATTGGGTATCAGAATAGTTTCATAACACTATGTGGTCCAAACTAACAATCTCCCCCTATCACTGCAATTTTTGCAGTATAAGTCGTTAAATACAGCAATATTACTGTGTATTCACACTATCATTACCTCAACTTGGTCTACAATGAACAACAGATAATCAATCATTTAGTGTATCTAGTGCGAGAGTCGATTTGTTAAAACAGTTTAAATGCAGCCCTTCAACCTTTTGCCTGCTTACGTTAATTTATGGCCTGTTCAGTTTTATGGTGGTAAACCTCATGACTGATCGATTTGTCGATGAGCAAATTCAGCAAGCTAAATCGTCTATTCAACATGATCTTGCACTCGTTAGATACAGTATTGAAGCGAATATTTACCGCGATGCCTATCTCGCTGACAGTTTTTCCACATTGGTGGCCCTCAACCCTGAATTTGCAAAGAAAAACTGGAACTCATTAGCAGAGCAATTTCTGTCTAAATCTTCTTTTGTGCGTAATATTGGCCTTGCCCCAAATGATGTCATCTCATACATGTATCCGATAAAGGGGAATGAAAAAGCGATAGGGTTAGATTTTAGAACCGTTCCTGAACAGTACAAAACCGTCCAACTTGCGAAAGAAAGCAAAAAAGTCTTTATTGCTGGACCGTTAGATCTAGTCCAAGGAGGTCGAGGAATTATTGCCCGTTACCCCATTTTTACCGACCTGCCTCATATGAATGATTACTGGGGTACGCTCAGTGTAGTAATTAACTATGAAGCACTCATTAATGCGTCGAAGCTTCATACACTTAAAGGCGCTCAAATTGCACTAGTAGCAAACGACAATAACAATACAAATGGCCGATTGATTGAAGGTGAACAGTCTGTATTAACTGAACCGGACCTCGATTATCCTATCTATTTACCTAACAAAAGTTGGCGTTTATATGCTAAGTACGGTGACTTTGATGAAGTAAAAAGTGTGAGTACTTTCAAGAGTCTATTCATATCATTCGGAGTTATTTCCTTTTCTATCGGTTATATTTTATTGCTCTTTATTTTGAATAATTACCTGAAAGTACAAAAGCTTTCCTTACATGATGAACTGACACATTTGCCTAATCGGCGATATTTGCTCAATACCATGAATCAAGTCATGTCTAAATCGGGCTCTGCGGTACAATTTTCGGTGTTGAATATTGATTTAAACAGCTTTAAGAAAATTAATGATTCCTTTGGCCATGATGCTGGTGACCAAGTACTAAAACATGTTGCTGCTGCTCTGACTCACTGTTTAAGAGCATCTGATTTTATTTCCAGAATTGGTGGCGATGAGTTTGTGGTGATTTTATTTAGAACCAATAAGAATAGCGATATCGAAAAAATCATTGAGAAAATTCATCTGTATTTACAATCTAACCCGCTACCGTGGAAAGAAGAGTACATACAGATAACCGTAAGTATCGGCTATTATAGCTTTATAGGGGAAGCTGATCCTTTCCTCATCGACACAATCTTATCTTCGGCAGATAAGAGTATGTATGAGCAAAAAGCGCGATTTAAGCATCAATCCAGCGAGTAGAGGCTCAGGATCAATCAACAGTAAACCTGCGCCTTACATTGCACTCTCATCACCGCCAGCCAGAATTTTTTACTCTTCACCTCTAATTGATACCAATTTGATACCTTTGTGAGACCAATTTGATACTAATTATCACGTTACTTATCATTAAAATGGATGTTGCTCACACAAAGATGAATTGCATTATTCATGCATTACATCAGTATTCAATCTTAGTCACTTCAGTTAAAGAGGCGATATATGTCCAGGCCAAACCCAAACAATTTTAATGGCTTATTTGAAAAGACAGGCACATCCACTTGCCAAATAATTTTTGGAGAAAAACACTACATTCCGGATGAAAATACGTTAATCAATTTATACGGTTCCAATGATTTAACTTATACGGCAACGAATTTAACGACCAATATCCCTAGCCTATTACATTCGGGAGCATGTCTAGCAAGCGGAATAGATTCCCAGTTTTTATACCTAATTACAAATCGACGCAAATATCGAGTAGAGAGTCATGATGTGATGGTTCAATATAATTTTTTAGGTCGTATTCATCCAGTACCAGACATCATTTTAGAAAGTATTCCATCGGGTAAAGACATCACGCTAGGAGGAGGACCAAAGCCATTAGATTAAACACTAAGGTACTTAGAAAAATACAGCAATCTGATGGGTCGTGCTACAGTAAATTTGAAAGGTTAATAAGCTCACCCGCTGCTTTCACAGATGATGAGCTTAGTTATTTAGTCAGTTAACTATTTAATGTATGAAATTAGAATTTCATCGATGCGGTTAGATGTGCTTGTAAAGGTGCTCCCAAAAAGGCCATAGCTCCAGCACTAGAATCACCATATAACGATCTAGGGAATGACGCAGCCCAGTAACGTTTATTGGTCACGTTATCGACCGACAAACTCAATGTAAGCGGTTTGTTATAAAAACGTTTTGTGATGTATTTTGCACCAAGATCCAATGTCGTATAAGCACTCATCCACACGTCATTATCTGCGTCGCCAGCGCGTTTCCCGACATAATGAACATTAGCATTGATAGAAAGTCCAGGCACAACATCAAAATCGTATTCAGTCAGCACATTCGCCTGCCACTCAGGGACACCGACAACGCGTTTACCCTCAGTTGAATCACTATAAGAATCGGTTAACGTCGCATCTAACCAAGTGGCATTCGCCATGATTTTTACTTGGCGCGTAACATTGCCGTTTAGCGCCGTTTCAATACCATAGTTGCGCTGCATACCTTGGACGCGATAAATGCTATCACTACTGGCGTAAGCGAGAGGTCGCTTGATACGAAACGCTGCGAGAGACGCATCCAATGAACCTAGGTCCTGTTTTAAACCAAGCTCAATCTGTCGACTCCGATAAGGATCGAGTGTTTCGCCATCATTCTTATAATCGTCGTCATCCACGACCTGACCAGCTTCTAATGTATCGGAATACGCCACATAAGTCGTCGTTTCTGGAATAGGCTTAAAAATCAAAGCTTCAGTACTACTAAAACCATCATCATGATAATTGGCTGAGTCGACATTTAATGTATCAAAATGGTTATAACTGCCCACGAGTAGCGTCGACCATTGCTCATTCCACTTAATCATGTCACCTAAAATAGCTGATTGGGTTATATTCTTTGAATTAAGTTCAATATCCCCATCGGTATAAAATACGGGTTGAGAAAAGGTTTGGGGATCGTCAATATCAATATTATTACCTAAGGTGACCTTTGAACCTGATGAATTAGCAATTGAATAGGTATTCCAAGTATATCCTGTTGTACCAATGGTTACTTGATGCTCGACTGAACCTGTATCGATATGTCCATTTAAACGAGCTTCATTACTGATCAATTTAAAACGTCGCGCGGTTTTTTTTGTGGTTATCGTCTGTGTAAATGTACCATCACTATTCAATTTATTGGTCACACTCATCAATAAACGGTCTACTTTTTGCCCAAGAATGCCGACTTCGGCTTTCCAATTGTCATTGATATCATGTTTAAGTTTAAAACTTCCGGTCGTCGTTTTTAGATCACTACCAGCAAAACTTTGACCATAGCCCTTTTTAGTCGCATCTAAAGCACTGGGTAAGCCGGTCGAGCTTGAGTAATAAAAACCACCAGGATAGCCATACTTTTTGTAGCGATAGTAACTCGCATTCAGCTCAATAGTGGTTTTGTCTGTTGGGTGGAGATCAAATGCGGCGCCAACAGCCTTACGGTCTATTTGAGAACCTGAGACATAACCGTCTCCCTGCTCTTTGATAACATTAATACGATATCCCATGTATTGATTTGGCGTTCCCCCCAAATCAACGGTCGCTTCTCGCGCCCCATTACTGTCTAATCCAATAGATACATCGTTCAGATAGTCCAAAGTAGGTCGCTTAAATTCATAGTTAAAATCACCTGCTGGTGTCGCTGGGCCATAAAGTGCGCCAGTTAAACTATGAATAATTTCAAGCCGCTCATAAAGCTCCATTGGTTGAGCCGTTGTGACGACGACATTCATACCATCTAGGTGAGAGTTAGCCACAACGCTCCCCTCAACCCCACGACTTTGTGGACGTCCGACATCGACACCACCACGCGCTTCCATTTGGGTGGAAGAATCATATTTCAGAGCATCGAATAACCCTTTCACATGTCGATCTTTTAAAAAAGCGCTATTCATTACTGTGGCCGAATATGGGAGATCACTTAAAGCCAGCTCACCTAAAGGACCAACCGTTAGCACATCAGGTCTAAACTCAGTCTGTGTTTCATTTTCTCCATATACAACGACGGTATTATCAGCGTTTACTGTCGATTTGGTTGAAGGTTTGCGCTTACTGGAAGAAGAGTGGGATTGAGATGTGGTTACTTGATCATTTGCTAAAGACGGCATAGAAACGATATTACCTAGACACAAAGCACCAATAATAGCCGCTAGGTTATTGCGTTGAATTTTTTTCATTGACATTGTCCGAATGTAATTAGTAAAGACTAAACACCACCAACACTGATGATATTTATGATTACAAAGACGTTCTGTTTATTAAAATTACGACTGGAATTAATAATTGAAGAATAATTAGGGATATATTTTTATTGATTTAACTCAATCCGACACCATTAATATAATTA